>CALICR010000086.1 GCA_938049125.1 uncultured Clostridia bacterium | reverse complement strand
TGCCCGGAGCGGCGGGGCCGTATGTTCCATGCTGCCGGAAAACGCCTCTATTACTGCGCGGCGCGCCGCGCTTTCACCTCCGCGAGGGCGTTCTTCCAGGCGGATTCAAAGGAGGTCCGGAAGAGCACCACGGGGCCGAAATCCTCGTATTCCTCGGGCGTGATGCCATTCACCAGGTACGCCCGGCGGAATTCGTCCACCCGGGTCAGCAGCTCGTCCTCCACCGAGTAGGGCGTGGGCAGGAAGAAACGCTGCACCACCGGCGGGTCCTGCTCGATCAGCTTCTCCGCAAAGCCGTTCCAGTTGATGGTCACGATGCAGTCCGCGCCGACCATCTCCGTGAAATGCTGCAACCCCCGGGCGCCGCCGCCGATATAGCGGCAGGAGGAGCCGCGCTCCTTCACCATCCAGTAGGCCTTCTTCGCGACGGCCAGCCCGGCCTGCCACAGGGCATCCGGCGACACGTCGATGCCGTTGTCCCGGACATAGCCGTGGAGATATTCGTCGAAAATACCGGTGATGACGCTGTAGAACAGCGGCGCGGGATTCTTCATGCCGCCTGCGACCGTCTCGTAGATCTCCGCCACGTCCAGTGCCTGCCGGACCGCCATGATCTCGGTGCAGTTGACCGGAATCCGGTCCGCCACCAGGTGCGGAATCGCCTCCAAGCCGCCCTCGACCACGGGCACCTTTGCCGTCATATTCGGCAGGGGCGACGTGTTGAAATGCGCGTACTCCTCGATGGCCGCCCCGGTCTCATTGAAGGGGTCGCCCTGGATGCTGACATAGCCGTCGCGACCGCTGCTCTTTTCATAAAGCTCCATGAAAATCTCCGCAACGCCGCGGATCAGCTCCCGCTGCAGCTTGATGAGCGCCATGTTGTCATCCGGCTCCGTCCGGAGGATTTCGTCCAGCTTCGCCATTACATAGGGCCGTTCCTTCTCATCCTGCATCATCTTCCAGGTATAGGCCGGGTTCTGCGTGCAGCCCACGGCGCCGGCCTCGATGGCCATGTGCGCCTGCTCCCGCGTCACGTTGTTGATCCACATTCTGGTGGGCGTCTGCGCGTGAAGCCGGTGAAAATAAGACATTCTGTTCATCTTTGGTTGCTCCTTCCGTCATTTTAGGATTTCCGTCTCAAAGCGACGGGATCCCGGCAAGTTTTTCGTAATAGCGGACAATGGCGCTGTGGTCCTCGCCGAACTGTCCATCGACCTTCAGCGCCTGCATCATCTCAAAAAGCTGCGCGCTCAGCGGCACCGGCACATCCGCCGCGTGGGCCGCCGCCAGCACATTCTTCATATCCTTGTGATTGATGGAGATCCGCCCGCCGGGGGCAAATTCTCCGCGGATCATCCGCGGCGCCTTGTCCTCCAGCACCCGGCTGCCCGCGAGGCCGGTCCGGATTGCCTCGAAGACCCGCTCCGGCTCCGCGCCGGACTTTTTCGCCAGCACCAGCGCCTCGGAGACCGCCGCAATGGTCAGGTTGACAATCACCTGGTTGGCCAGCTTTGTCACGCTGCCGCTGCCCACGGGACCGACCAGCGTCGCCTTGGAGCCAAGCAACTTCATCACCGGCTCCGCGCGGAGAAAATCCACCTCCGCGCCGCCAACCATGATGGCCAGGGAGCCGTTCACCGCGCCCTCCTCGCCGCCGCTGACCGGCGCGTCCAGGAAGGAGGCCCCAGCCTCCGCCAGCCGCTCCTGACAGAACCGGGAGTCCTCCGGCGTCACGGAGCTGAAATCGATGACCAGCGTTCCGGGCCGGACATGCCGGACAAGTCCGTCCGCCCCCGCAATCACGTCCCGCGAAATTGGGCCGCTCGGCAGCATCAGCGCGATGATCTCGCACGCTGCGCCGATCTCCGCCCGGGATGCAGCCCGGGCGCCTTCTGCGGTCAGGCGCTGCACCGCCACCTCCGACACATCGTTGACGAAAAGTTCCATACCGCCCCGGCGCAGATTCCGCGCCATGGGCGTACCCATAATACCGAGACCGATCCATCCGATTTTCATTCCGCGATTCCCTCTCCCTGCTGGCAGAGCCGGGACCGGAACGTCAGCCGCTCCGGCTCCGGCGGCGCATAGCCGCCCTCCGCCACTTCAATCATCTCCGCCGCGAATTTCCCGAAGGAGGCGCGGTAATGGACCGACGATTTGACCACCAGGAACCGCTGCCGCTCCGGCTCGATGCCGAAGGCGCGGAACACCTCTGCGTCCAGCGGCTGTGTGCGCCGCTCCGTCACCAGCACGAGATTTTCCCCGATTTCCAGGATCGCCGTCGTGCCCATCCGGATCGCAAGGCCGTGGTCCATCTTGTCCCGATTGACATAGACGCCGTCGGTGATCCGCTGTACGCGGGCGCGGACCGGAAGCGGCCCTCCGGTAAGCGCCGGGTCGCCCTTTCCGCCCAGCAGCAGCTCCACCTCGGCACCCTCTCCCGCCCGGACGCAGGCTGCGACGCTCTCCGGATCGGTGATTGCCGCATAGGCGCCGCCGCGCAGTCCCCGCGCCAGAATTCCGCGCAGGAGGAAGGTGGTATCGCCGGAGCCGCCGGCACCGGGATTGTCCGCCGCATCCGCCAGCACCACGGGGAAGGCCGCCGCCGTTTCCACCCGGTCCAGCGCCTCCGCAAGCGGCGGAAAGCTGCGGCGCAGCGCCGCTCTCCCCTGCCAGATCTCCTTCGCCAGCCCGGCAGCCAGTTCCCCGGCGCGGCCGTCTTCCGTTACCGCGACGACAGCCATTCCCATATAGGGCACGTCCGCCGGGAAGAAACCGTGGGTGATCCGGACCATGGCCGCGCCCTGCTCCCGCTCCAGCGCCGCCGCGCGCGCATAGAAGGCATGAAGCTCCGGCAGCGCCGTCGGGTACAGCGGCAGAAGATAGGGGACATAGGCCGCCGCCATCCGGTAGGCGGCACGCCCCTCCAGCAGGTCCTCCAGCAGCGCCGCGGTGCGCCGCCCCGTTTCGAATTCATCCGTGTGCGGATAATGCAGGAAGGGCACAAGCACCGTGGCGCTTCGCACCATCTTTTCCGTCAGGTTGGCATGGAGATCCAGGGAGGCCGCGATGGGCACCTCCGGCCCGGCCGCCCGGCGGATCTGCTCCAGCAGGTCGCCCTCGCCGTCCGGGTGTCCCTCCGCCACCATGGCGCCGTGCAGCGACAGGAGCACACCGTCAAAGGGGCCGTCCTCCCGCAGCGCGCGCAGGATCGTCTCCGTTACAAATTCATATACCTCTGCCGTCACCGGGCCGGACGGCTCGGCGTTGAAGGCGATGACCGGGGCCAGCCGGACCTGCGCCTCTTTCCCCCGGAAATACGAGAGGAAGCCGCCCATCTCGTTGGAAACGCCGTCGAAATAGGGCGCGATCTCCGCCCCAATCAGCGCATTCCGCGTCGAAAAGGCCGTCCGGTCCGCCGGAAACGGGCTGAAACAGTTTGTCTCATGCTTGAACTGCGCGACCAGAATTCTCTTTTGTTCCATCAGAAAAACTCCATCCTTTCCGTCATTTTCCTGTCCGTTTCATCATAGCATCAAAAAATTCATGACCGTTATTCAAAAATCCGTTATCAGTTATCGAAAAAATGAAATATCGAAATTCAAAATAATATGCTTTAATTTAGACAGACAGAGCGACGGAGCCCGATCCAAAATTGTATATTTTACCGATTCTTACGGGTCCCCGCTCAAAAATTGAAATGGAGGATCAACCATGAAAAAACACGTTCTCGCGCTTCTGCTTCTTGCAGCCCTGCTGATGTCCCTGTTCTCCGGCTGCGGCAGCAAGCCCACCGACATGGCTCCGGCCGATAACAGCGCCGCCGCAGACGAATCCACCGGTTCGAAACGAAACGATGTCAACATCTACTGCGAAGGCGTCTGGCAGAGCCTGGATCCCTACGGCCCCTCCTGCACCACCAACACCAATATGTACCTCATCTACCAGGTCTATGAATGTCTGGTCCGCGTCGACGACGCCGGCGAAGTCGTTCCCGTCCTCGCGACGGACTGGACCGTGGACGACAGCGGCACCGTTTACACCTTCAACCTCCGCCAGGGCGTCAAATTCCACAACGGCGAGGAGATGAAGGCCTCCGACGTCGCCTACTCCTTCAACCGCGCCATGAGCGAGGCCGCCCTGGAGCCTTACTACAACTACATCGACAAGGTCGAGGCCAGCGGCGACTACGTTGTCACCATCACCCTGAAGGATGTCTTCGCCCCCTTCGTCTCCTATCTCAAGGAGTTCCCCATCGTGAGCGAAAAGTTTGCCTCCGAGAATGAGCTGCTCACCGCCGAATGCGGCACTGGCCCCTATGTGCTCGAGTCCATCGATCTCAACACCGAGGCCGTCCTGACCGCCTTCCCTGACTACTGGCAGGGTCCCGCCTCCATCCAGAAGGCCACCTTCAAGGTCATCACCGAAGCCACCACCGCCGCCGTCGCCTTTGAGACCGGCGACCTCGACGTGCTCTTCTGCTACAATGTCTCCTCCTACGCCCCGCTGGAGGAAACCGGCAAGTACAACACCCAGCTTGTGACCGCCAACCACACCGCCGTGATCCTGCTGAACAACGCCGTGGAGCCGCTCAACGACAAGCGCGTCCGCCAGGCCCTCAGCTATGCCACCGACCGCGACACCATGATCGCCGTCGCCTACGAAGGCCTTGCGCTGCCCACCTACCTCATGGCAAACCCCTATTCCTTCGGCCTGAACGAGGACCAGTTCTACAACCACTATGAGTTCAACCTGGAAAAAGCGAAGGAGCTGCTGGCCGAGGCCGGCTATCCAGACGGCCTGGATCTCGGCGACATGACCGTCATCGGCAACTCCTACCATGAGAAATACGCCCAGGTCTGGCAGCAGAGCCTCGCGCAGATCGGCGTCACCATCAACATCGTCTCCTCCGAATCCGCCGTGGCCGACACGGTCAACCACGACTACATCACCGCTACCATGGGCGAGACCTTCACCGAAGACATGGCCTACACCTCCAACTACTATGTCATGGACAACAAGTGTTGCTATGACAACGAGGAAGTCGCCGACCTCTATGACGAGGCCGCCAAGGAGCTGGACCCCGCCAAGCGTGAGGAGCTGTACGCGAAGATCGTCGACATCATCTACGACGAATGCCCCAACATCCCGATCTTCAACAAGGAAGTTCCCTGGGTCTGGGACAAGAACCTGACCATGACCCCCCACAAAGATCCCGGCCGTCAGCTTTACGTCTATGAGATGAGCTGGAACTGAGAATAGGGACCGCAGCCACAAAACGGGCGGCCCCGGAGCAATCTCCGGGCCGCCCCCTGTAAAATCCACTCTATAGAAAGGCTGAATACCTATGATACGATACGTTGGAAAACGATTGTTGCTGCTCATCCCCGTGCTGCTCGGCGTTGCTTTCATCATCTTCACCATCATGGCCATCCAGCCCGGTGACCCCGGCCGGATGATCCTCGGCGCAAGCGCCACCCAGGAGGCCGTCGACCTGCTGAATGAGCAGCTCGGCATCAACCGCCCCTTCCTCACCCGCTTCTTCGACTACCTCTATAACGCCATCTTCCGCCTGGACTTCGGCACCTCGTACCGAACAAGCCAGCCAGTCTTCAACGACGTCTTTGCACGCGTCGGAACCAGCCTGAAGATTGCCTTCAACGGCATCGCCATGGCCACCATCATCGGCGTCCCCCTTGGCATTCTCTCCGCCGTCAAGCAGTATTCCTTCGTCGACAATTTCTCCCGCATTACCGCCATGCTGGCCGCGACCATTCCCCCTTTCTGGCTCGGCATGATGCTGATTCTGATTTTCTCGCTGAAGCTGGGCATTCTGCCCTCGAACGGCGTCTCAAACTGGAAATGCTTTATCCTGCCCATGATTACCCTCGGCATTCCCTACGCCGGAACCATGCTGCGGATGACCCGCTCCTCCATGCTGGAGACCATCCGCTCCGACTATGTCCGCACCGCCAAGGCCAAGGGCGTTCC
The DNA here is from genome assembly GCA_938049125.1 of uncultured Clostridia bacterium. Classification (GTDB taxonomy): domain Bacteria; phylum Bacillota; class Clostridia; order Oscillospirales; family Oscillospiraceae; genus RGIG3159. Next base: position 7,870 of record CALICR010000086.1, on the reverse strand, counting down.
GCAGGGCGTCATCACCTTCAAGCATGCGCTGATGAACGCGCTGCTGCCCATCATCACCACCATGGCCACCTCCTTCGGCGGCCTTCTGGGCGGCGCAGTCATCACCGAATCCGTCTTCTCCATGCCCGGCCTCGGCACGCTGATTGTGACCGGCATCCGGAACCGGGACATGCCCGTCGTCATGGCGGCCACGATTCTCCTGGCCTTTATGTTCGGCATCATCATGCTGATTGCAGACCTGCTCTACGCCTTTGTGGACCCGCGCATCAAGGCGAAATACGCCAAGTGAGCGGAAGGAGGAACACGCATTGAAACAAACCGCTGAGAAAAAGAAAAAGTCCTCCCGGTCCCTGGAGGCCTGGCAGCGTCTGACCAAAAATACGGGCGCCGTGATCGGACTTATCATTCTGGTCGTCTTCATTCTGACCGCCATCTTTGCTAATCAGATCCGCCCGCAGGAGCTGGTCACCTTCCAGGATTCCAGCGTCCGGCTTCAGCCCCCCAGCGCCGAGCACATCTTCGGCACCGACGCCTATGGCCGCGACCTCTTCACCCGCGTGGTCTACGGCTCCCGCATCTCGCTGACCATTGGCCTCTTCACCGCCTTCTTCGCCCTCATCATCGGCGGCGTTCTGGGCGCGGCGGCAGCCTTCTACGGCGGGCGCGTGGATGAGATCATCATGCGGATCATGGACATCTTCACCGCCATCCCAGGCACTCTGCTGGCCCTCGCCATCGTGGCCGCCCTCGGCGCCAGCATGGTGAACCTGCTGGTGGCCATCACCGTCTCCAGCATCCCGGGCTTCGTGCGGCTGATCCGCTCCACCGTGCTCACGGTCGTGGAGTCCGACTTTGTGGAGGCGGCCCGCGCCTGCGGTACGCTGGACTCGCGCATCATCGTGCGCCACATCCTGCCCAACGCCATCGGCCCCATCATCATCCAGACCACCAGCAGCATCTCCGGCATGATCCTGCAGGCCTCCGGCCTCAGCTTCATCGGCATGGGCGTTCAGCCGCCGACGCCGGAATGGGGCTCCATGATCTCCGAATCCCGCGAATTCATGCGCCAGTGCCCCTACCTGATGATTTTCCCGGGCGTCTGCATCATTCTCGCAGCGCTGTCTTTCAACCTGATCGGCGACGGACTCCGCGATGCTCTGGATCCGCGCCTGCGCGACTGAGCAAGGAGGATCGGACTTATGAATCAAGAGAATCAAGCCCTTCTGAATGTGCAGGACCTCTTCGTGGAGTACCACAGCAACGGGCAGGTCGTCCGCGCCGTCAACGGCGTCTCCTTCCAGCTGAATAAGGGCGAGGTCATCGGCCTTGTGGGCGAGACCGGCGCGGGAAAAACCACCACGGCGCTCTCCATTCTGCGCCTGCTGCCGGAAAAGGCGGGCCGCATCACCAACGGCTCCATCACCATGGATGGCGCAGACCTCCTGAGTGTCTCCGAGAAGGAGATGCGGACCATGTACCGCGGCGAGCAGATCTCCATGATTTTCCAGGACCCCATGACGAGCCTGAACCCGGTGCTCCGGATCGGCGAGCAGATCGCCGAGGCGCTGATCTACCACAACAAGGACCACAAGACCAAGGAGGAGATCGAGGCGCGTGTCGAGCAGACGCTGGAGCTGGTCGGCATTCCGAAGAGCCGGAAAAACGACTATCCCCACCAGTTCTCCGGCGGCATGAAACAGCGCGTGGTCATTGCCATCGCGCTGGCCTGTGAGCCGGACCTGCTCATCGCCGACGAGCCGACCACGGCGCTGGATGTGACCATTCAGGCCCAGGTCCTCGCCATGATGGCGGACCTCCGGGAAAAGATGGGCACCGCCATGATTATGATTACCCATGACCTCGGCATCGTGGCCCAGGTCTGCGACAAAGTTGCCGTCATGTACGCCGGCGAGCTGGTCGAGCAGGGCACCGTGGAGGACATCTTCACCGGCTCCAATCACCATCCCTATACCGACGGCCTGTTCGGCTCCATTCCGAACCTGAACGAGGAAGCGGAGCGTCTCCACCCCATCGACGGAATGCTCCCGGACCCGACGGACCTGCCGGAGGGCTGCTTCTTCTCCCCCCGCTGCCCAAAATGCACGGAGCGGTGCAGGTCCACCCATCCGAAGTCCGTCACGCTGTCGGGAGAGCATCAGATCTGCTGCCACCTCTTTGACAGGGAATAAGGAGAACGCATATGGCAACAAACGAAACTCCCCTGATTGAAACCAGAAACTTGAAGCAGTACTTCAAGGTCAAAAAAAGCTACCTGCACGCGGTAGACAACATCAGCCTCTCCATTGAGAAGGGCAAAACGCTAGGCGTCGTCGGCGAGTCCGGCTGCGGCAAGTCCACCCTGGGCCGGACCATTCTCCGGCTGCTGGAGCCGACCTCCGGTCAGATTCTCTACAAGGGCGAGGATATCACGAAGTATTCCAAGGCGCAGATGCGGGAAATGCGCAGCAAGATGCAGATCATCTTCCAAGACCCCTACTCCAGCATCAACCCGCGCCTCACCGTGGCCGAAATCATTGAGGAGCCGATGATCGTCAGTAAGCTGGGCGACCATCGGGCGCGCGCGGAGCGCGTCAACCAGATGATGGACGTGGTCGGCCTTGCAGGCCGCCTTCACGACGCCTATCCCCATGAGCTGGACGGCGGGCGCCGCCAGCGGATCGGCATCGCCCGCGCCCTGGCTCTGAATCCGGAATTCATCGTCTGCGACGAGCCGGTTTCCGCGCTGGACGTGTCCATCCAGGCGCAGATTCTCAATCTGCTCATGGACCTCCAGGACGAAATGGGCCTTACCTACCTCTTCATCACCCATGATCTCTCCGTCGTCAAACATATTTCCGACGACATTGCCGTGCTCTACCTCGGCCAGTGCATTGAAAAAGCCCCCACCCGGGAGCTGTACCGTAATCCGCTGCATCCCTATACAAAGGCGCTGCTCTCCGCGATCCCCGTGCCGGACATTAGTATGCGCGGCCGCCGGGCGCAGATCATCCGCGGCGAGGTCACTTCTCCCATCGACCCGAAGCCCGGCTGCCGGTTTGCCGCACGCTGTGAGCACGCCTGCGAGCAGTGTCAAAAAGAGGACCCGGAGTTCCTCGAAGTCACCCCGGGCCATTTCTGTGCCTGTCCACTGTATTCCAAACTCTGAGTCCCTACAGTCCCGGTTCCGGCCGTTTCCCCGCCGCCTCATAGACCCGGCGGAGAAACAGCCGTGACAGGGCGTTCAGCGCGTAGTCCTTCCGCCGGAGCCAGATGATGTCGTACCGGAAGTCGGTGTCCGCAAGCTCCAGCACCCGGATGTTCTCATAAAACGCCGTGCTGCTGTAGGCCTTCTTGCCGTAGACGCCGATAAAATAGCTGTCAGTCTGGGACAGTATCCGCTGAAAGCTTCCGCTGTCGCTGATGGTCAGAATTCCCCTGTGCGGGAATTCTGCCGTCTCCTCCGCAAAGGCTCCCTTCCCCCAGAGCCATTCGGATATCTCATATTGCAGCAGCGGATAGCCGGACAGCTCCGCCAGCGTGACCGTCGGCTCCTCCTTCTGGTAGAGGGAATTTTTCGGGCCGACCATGCAGCAGGCCTTCGGCGAATCGATGATATGGTAATCGATGCCGTTTTCCTCCATCGCCTGGAACACGCTCCCACGCGAGGTGGACGGCACCACGATGATGCCGATGTCCGACACGTCGTTCATCAGGTCCTGGCAGACCATATCCCGCGTTTTCTCCGCGAAGCGCAGGGACGCGGCATCCTGGGCGTAGTTCGTGCAGATGTCCGCAAAAATCGCGCTGGCGTAGCGCAGGAACTGGCAGGAGACCCGGAGCGGCAGCGTCTGCTGCGGCTCTGCGGCCCGGAGCAGGCCGTCATAGATGGAGAGGATGCTCTGCGCACCGTCCACGAAGGTCTTTCCATACTCCGTCAGGGTGATGCCGTTGTAGGAGCGGATGAGGATCTGCTGTCCGACCTCCGCCTCCGCCGCGTTGATGGACGAAACCAGTGCGCTCTGTGAGATATAGAGCATCCCCGCAGCCTTATTGATGGAGCCGCAGGCACTCACCGCAATCAGCTGCCGGAGCTGACTGATTTTCATCGCAACTCGCCTCCCACAAAATCCTAATACTGTTATTTTATCGCATTTTTCTTTTTTTCGCAACTAAAAAATCTTGATAATCCCACAATAAAGGAGTTACAAGCTATGCTGGACCTTCTGTTTCAGAATGCCGCCGTTGTCGACGGCAGCGGACGCCCCGCATTCCGGGCCGACGTCGGTGTCCGGGACGGCCGGATTGTCCTGAATCCCGCCGGTGATGAAGCCCGGGAAACCGTCGACGCTGCGGGAAAATATCTCTGCCCCGGATTCATCGATTCCCATTCCCACGGCGACATGAGCATCGGCACCATACACGGCCCGCTCTGCAAGGTGTCCCAAGGCGTCACCACCGAGATTGGCGGCCAGTGCGGCCAGTCCGCTTTTCCCGTCGACCGGCGTTTTCTCCCGGAGCTTCGGGGCATTCTGGCCTTCTCGCCTGACTTCCTCCGGATGCCCTATGAGTCCTTCACGTCCTTCGACGCCTATGCGGCGTATGCCGGCGGCCTCGACATGCCCATCAACATGTTTTCTATGATCGGACACAACACGCTTCGTGTCTCTGTCATGGGTGTCGCGGACCGTGCGCCCACCGCGGAGGAAATGGACCGGATGAAGGAGCGGCTGCGGGATGCCATGGAACAGGGCGCCATGGGCCTCAGCAGCGGCCTCATCTACATCCCCGGCGTCTATACCACGACGGAAGAGGTCATCGAGCTCTGCAAGGTCATCCGCCCCTACGGCGGCCTTTACGCCACGCATATGCGGAACGAGGCGAAGGACGTGGTCAAGTCCGTCCGCGAGGCCATCCATATCGCCGAGCAGGCCGGGGTCCCCCTGGTCATCTCCCATCACAAGGTCTGCGGCCGCGCCTATTGGGGCCAGGCGGAGGAGACCCTTCGCCTGGTGGACGAGGCCGTTGCCCGCGGCGTCAATGTCATGATCGATCAGTACCCCTATGAGGCCAATATGACGTCGCTGAACGTCTGCATTCCGCCGCAGTATTTCTCCGACGGGCTCCCCGCCCTGCTGGAAAAGGTCGCGGACCCCGCCTGGCGCAAGCGGTTTGCCGAAGAGATGAACGACCCGGACGGCGGCTATGACAACTTCTATCTCAACAGCGGCGGCTTTACGGGCGTCTTTGTCTCCGCCAGCCCCAAGGTTCCGGAGGCCGCCGGTATGACCATCGCCGACTACGCGCAGAAGCTGGGCAAGGATCCCATGGAGACCTACTTCGACCTGGTGCTGGCCAACGATGGTGCCGGAGAGGGCATCTTCTTCGCCATGGACCCCCGGGAGGTCGAGAAAATCTACTGCCACCCCCGCACCATGGTCGGCTCGGACGGCCTGTGCTTCGCCTTGAACGAAAGCGGCCACCCGCGCGCCTGGGGTACCTTTGTCCGCCCGCTCCGCCTGTTCTCCAAGGAGGAGAAGCTCGTTCCCTTCGAGGAGGCCGTCCGCAAGCAGACCGGCCTGACCGCCGACTTCTGGGGGCTGGCTGGGAAGGGCTACATCCGCGACGGCTACGATGCCGATCTGGTCCTTATCGACTACGACGCGCTCTATGACCGCGCCACCTATGCCGACTCCAACCGCCCAGCCGACGGCATCGAGGCCGTCTACGTCAGCGGCGAATGCGTCTACCGCGGCAAGGCGCTCACCGGCGCCTGTCCCGGCAGGCTTCTGCGCCGCAACCACAAAAGAGAGGGAGAGAAACTATGAATCAAGCAACACGGAACCGCATCCACGCCGCCATCCAGGCAGCCGCGGACAAGGCCAGCGGCCAGCTCGGCGTCTTCTTCTATGACCTCGAATCCGGCGCCAGCGCCGGTCACAACGAGAACGACATTTTCCCTTCCGCCAGCGTCTTTAAAATCTTCGTGCTTGCGGAGCTGGTCCGCCAGATCCGCGCCGGTGCGCACAGCTTTTCCGACCGTCATGCGCTGAACGACTACGACAAGTCGGAAGGCAGCGGCGTCCTTCAGCTCATGGACAACGACGCATCTCTTACCATCAAGGACTACGCGACGCTGATGATGATCCTGTCCGACAACACGGCGGCAGATTTCCTGTTCCGGCTCACGGGCCGCGACAGCATCAAAGCCCATGTGCTCGACGCGCTGGACCTGCCGGGCACCAAGTGCGACCTGAGCTGCACGGACCTCATTGCCGCCTGCTACCAGATCAAGCCGCGAGAGAGCCTCAACGCCTATCTCGCGCACAACCATCCCGACCTTCGCAACTCCGACGCCTTCACCGGAAAGCTGAGCGAAAACGATGAGACGACGCCCCGGGAGACCGCGGAGATGCTCCGGCAGTTCTACACCGGGGAATGGGTCGACCGGGAGGCCAGCGACAGCGCCCTTTCCATCATGAAGCTCTGCCAGACCAACGCGCGCATTCCGCGTTATCTCCCCTGCGGCACCGAGGTGGCCCACAAGACCGGCTCCATGGACCGCGTGGCCAACGACGCCGGCATCATCTACTCCCCCAAGGGCAATTACATTCTCTCGCTTTTCTACAACGGCAACACGGCCTCGGAGGAGGAATACGCCGGCAATGACCACAACTACTTCAGCGAGGAGCTGCTGGCCCACCTCTCCCGGGATATCTATGATCTTTACGTTTCCTGACCGTTTTCCGGTTTTCCTCCTTTTCCCCGCAGCGCAGGGGGCCGCGGCCCCCTGACGCCGGGACAAAGTCGGTCGGAGCAGCCTGCCCCTTATTCGGTACCTGCGCAAAAAGCGTGCCCATCCGATCGGATGGGCACGCCGTTTTCTTTCTCAGAGTCTTGCGATGACCGCGTCGGTGTAGGCGGCGGCGGTGGCGCCGTCGGGGTGGCCGGTGATGCGGAGGGCCGGGTCGGCGGCGCAGGCGTCCAGGGCCTGCTCCAGGCGCGCAGCGGCTGCCTTACGGCCGATGTGGCGCAGGAGCATGACCGAGGCCCGCATCGTAGAGGCCGGGTTGGCGTAGGCGCCTCTCCCCTCCTCGATCATCCGGGGTGCAGAGCCGTGGATGGCCTCGAACATGGCGTAGCGGTCGCCGAGGTTGGCACTGCCCGCCGTGCCGACGCCGCCCTGGATCTGGGCCGCCTCATCGGTGATAATGTCGCCATAGAGGTTTGGCAGCACAAAGACCTGGAACTTGCTGCGGGCGCGCTCGTCCACCAGCTTGGCGGTCATGATGTCGATGTACCAGTCCTCGGCGGTGATCTCCGGGTAGTCAGCGGCGACCTCGTGGCAGATGGCCGAGAACTTGCCGTCGGTCTTCTTCATGATGTTGGCCTTCGTGACGATGGCCACGTTGGTCTTGCCGTTCTGCCGTGCGTAATCGAAGGCGGCGCGGGCAATGCGGCGGGTACCGAGGTCCGTGGTGACCTTGAAGTCCACGGCCAGCTTCTCGGGGATCTCATAGCCGCAGCTGCCGAGCACGTATTCGCCCTCGGTGTTTTCGCGGAAGAAGGTCCAGTCCACGCCCTGCTCCGGAATGGACACGGGACGCACGTTGGCGTAGAGGTCCAGCGCCTGGCGCAGCGTCACATTGGCGCTGCCCATGGTGCCGCCCTTTGGCGTCGTGGTCGGGCCCTTCAGCAGCACGTCGCAGGTCTTGATCTCCGCCAGGATGTCGTCCGGCACCGCCTGGCCCTTGGCCATGCGATTCTCGATGGTCAGGCCGTTGATCTGCTTGAGCACCACGCTGCCCGCCGCGATCTCATCCGCCAGCACGGCCTTGAGGGCCCGCAGCGTCTCCGCCGTGATGATGGGGCC
>CALICR010000085.1 GCA_938049125.1 uncultured Clostridia bacterium | reverse complement strand
TCCTGCTCCGTGACGTCCATGAGGAGCACCACGGCGCCGGTCACCTGGCCGCGCTCGGCCACGGGGTTCGCAAGGACCCGGAAGGTACGGCCGTCCCGGGCCGTCAGGGCCTCGGCGGAGGCGCCGTTCAGGGCCGTGTCCGCCGCGCCGTAGAGGGCCTCGTCACAGCGGCCCCGGCGCAGCAGCCGGTCCTCCCGGTCGCCGGAGGCGAGGAAGCGCCCGGCACTGCGGTTGAAGGAGAGAATGTTCTTCTTCCGGTCCAGCACCAGCAGGCCCTCGTTCATGTTGTCCGAGAGGGCGGCGAATTCGCGCTGCCGCCGCTCCAGCTCCTCCATCTGGCGGCGGATGGTGCAGTTCTGATCGTTCAGCCGGTTGATGAGGGGGCGAAGCTCCGGGTAGCAGCTCTCGGCCCGGGGCGCGTCGAGGTCCAGGTCGTTGATGGGCTGGGTGATGCTCCGGGCCAGCCGGAAGGACACGACGCCGTCCGCCGCCAGCATCAGCAGCGTGATCCAGACCAGCGCCTGGACCAGCGCGCCGAGCATGGACGCCATGGCGCTCTGGGTGCAGGAGAGGCGCAGCACCGTGCCGTCGGGCAGCCGCTGGGCGTAGTAGAGCGTCCGGACCAGCATGGTCTCGGATTCGTGGGCGCTGCGGCCCGTGCCCGTCTCCAGGGCCTCCCGGATCTCCTCGCGGCCCGCGTGGTTCGCCATGGCGGAGGCGTCGGCCTCGGAGTCGAAGCGCACCGTGCCGTCGGCATCCACCCAGGTCACCCGGTCCGGCCCGTCGAGGCTCCGGAGGTAGTCCTCACCGGACAGCTCCATGCCCTTCGCCACATAGGCCGCAGTGGTGCTGAGGTCCGTGTAAATTTGCTCCTCGCAGTAGCGGTAGAGCACGCTGAAGAGCATCGCCGCCGCCAGCAGCAGCACCGCGAGGCCCGTCAGAAAGGAATTCCGAAAAATTTTAGCCGTCATACCGTATCACGCATTCTGTAGCCGATGCCGCGCACCGTCTCAATGTAGTCTCCCGCGGGGCCGAGCTTGGCGCGGAGCGTCCGGATGTGGACGTCCAGGGTCCGATTCTCCCGGTCCTGCTCCTCGCCCCAAATTTTGTACATCAGGATGTTCCGCGTCAGGACCATGCCCTGGTTTTCGAGGAAGAGGCAGAGCAGCTCAAATTCCTTGTAGGTGAGCTGCACGTCCCGCCCGTCCACGCGGATCTGATGCTTCTCCGGGCAGGCGTAGAGACAGCCCAGCCGGTACTCCCGGGCCGCCGGGGCCTGGACCGTCCGCCGCAGCACCGCCCGGACCCGGGCCACCAGCTCCATCATGCCGAAGGGCTTGGAGATGAAGTCGTCCGCCCCGCCGTCGAGGCCGATGACGCGGTCGTATTCCGTATTTTTCGCCGTCAGCAGGATGACGGGCAGCTGCTTCGTGGCCGCGGCGGCGCGCAGCTTGTGCAGCACGCTGAGGCCGTCCTCCTCGGGCAGCATGATGTCGAGCAGCAGCAGCTCCGGCGGCTCCTTGGCCATGGCCTTCCAGAAGAGGGAGGGCAGCGCGAAGCCCTGGGCCTCGTAGCCCTGGCTCTCCAGCGCGTAGATGACGAGCTTGCGGATGCTGTCGTCGTCCTCCAGCAGATAGATCATCGTATCACCTTCATTTCTTTTACATCTTAAGAATACCAGAAAAATGTAAAGCACGCGACCCCCGGAATCTTAAATCCACGTTAAATTTCCGGAATTTCCGCGCCGATTTTGCATACGGGGCCTGGATTTTACAAAAACTTAACAGAAATCCGATAACAGATTTAACGTTGGTCCCGTAGGGTATTATTCGATTGCGTATGTGTGTTTTACTGTAAGGAGGGGGAAATTCTGGGAGTTTCCAATCTGATCTCGCTGCTTGGCGGCGTGGCGCTCTTCCTCTTCGGCATGACGCTGATGGGCGAGGGGCTGAAAAAGGTGGCCGGCAACCGGCTCGAAGTCATTCTTTATCAATTGAGCAGCACGCCGCTCCGCGGCATGCTGCTGGGCACCGGCGTCACCGCCATCATCCAGTCGTCCTCGGCGACGTCGGTCATGGTGGTCGGCTTCGTCAACTCCGGCATGATGAAGGTGCGGCAGGCCATCGGCATCGTCATGGGTGCCATCGTCGGCACCAGCGTCACCGGCTGGGTCATCTGCCTCAGCTACCTCGAGGGCGGGACCTCCGGCTGGGTGGACCTGCTGTCCACGGCCACGCTGTCGGCCCTCATCGCCGTCATCGGCATCGTGCTCCGGATGTTCTGCAAGAAGCAGGTGAAGCACCATGTGGGCGACATCCTCCTGGGCTTTGCGGTTCTGATGTTCGGTATGCAGTCCATGAGCGCCGCCGTGGAGCCGCTCAAGGAGAGCGAGACCTTCATCAGCCTGCTGACGGCCTTCTCGAACCCGATCCTCGGCATCCTCGTGGGCGTCGTCTTCACGAGCATCCTCCAGAGCGCCTCGGCGGCGGTCGGCATTTTGCAGGCCCTGTCCGTCACCGGCGCCATCCAGTTCTCCGCCGCTCTGCCCATCATCATGGGCATCGCCATCGGCGCGGCGGTGCCGGTGCTGCTTTCGGCCATCGGCGCCAACGTCAACGGCAAGCGCACCGCCATGGTCTACCTGGTGGTGGAGGTGGCCGGCGTGCTCATCTGGGCCGCCGTGTTCTATGTGCTCAACGGCATTTTCGCCTTCCCGTTTATGACGAGGGTCATGACGCCCTTCAGCATCGCCATGGTCAACACGCTGTTCCGCCTCGTGAAGGTGCTGGTGCTGCTGCCCTTCGTGGACGTCATCGAGGCGCTGGTGCGCTTCCTGGTGCCCACGCCGCCGGACAAGGCCCGGCAGGAGAACGATATGCTCCGCCTCGAGGAGCGCTTCATCCAGCACCCGGCCCTGGCCATCGAGCAGAGCCGCCTGACCATCCAGAGCATGGCCTCTGCGGCCGAGGAGAACCTCACCACGGCCATGGGCCTCATCACCGCCTTTACCGAGGACGGCTATCTCCAGGTCCAGGAGATGGAGAACACCGTGGACCGCTACGAGGACTGCCTCGGCACCTACCTCGTCAAGCTGACGGGCCAGGAGCTGACGCCCCGGCAGAATGAGGACGTCTCCAAATTCCTGCACACCATCTCGGACTTCGAGCGCATCTCGGACCACGCCGTCAACATCGCCGAGGCGGCCCAGGAGATCGACGAGAAGCACCTGAACTTCTCCGACGCCGCCTCCACGGAGCTTTCGACCATGCGCGCCGCCGTCACGGAGATCGTCCAGATCGCCATCCGCGCCTTTGTGGACAACGACCTCGAGCTGGCCGCCCGGGTGGAGCCGCTGGAGGAGCTCATCGACTCGCTGTGCGACGAGATGAAGCTGCACCACGTGGACCGGCTCCAGCACGGCATCTGCACGCTGGCCCAGGGCTTCGTGTTCAACGACCTCATGACGAACTTCGAGCGCGTGGCCGACCACTGCTCCAACATCGCCGTGGCCATCATCGAACTGGAGTCCGACTCCTTCGATACCCACGAGTACCTCAACAGCATCAAGAAGATCAAGTCCAGCTCCTACGACCGCTACTTCGAGGAGTACCGCAAAAAATACGCCAATTGACAAGACGCCCCGGCAGTTCAGGCGGACTGCCGGGGCTTTCGCGTCATTCAGCGCCCGCCGCGGCGGAAGCGCTTCGGCACCGTGCGGGCCGCGCCGAGCAGCGTATGCTTCGTGGTCTGCCCGGCGAGGCTCAGGAAAAAGCGGTAGACCGCCGGGGTCTGCTTCAGTTCCCGGGCGATGGTCACGGCCTGGCGGAGCTTGTGGGCCGTGAGGTCGCTGAGCGTCACGGCCCCGGTGGCGGCCAGCACGTCGAAGACGCCGGAAATGAAGGCCTCCCAGCCCGCGTCGCCCATGTCCCGCCGCACATCGTCCAGCGCCGCGTCCAGGGCCTTGCTGGCCACGCTGAACTCGGCGCAGCGCACGAACCGTGTGCCCAGCACCTCCCAGCGCAGGCCGTCGTGGGCCGAGACGCCGGAGCGGGTGGAGCTCACGATGTCGATGCACGGCTCGTGGCAGAGCAGCTTCGCCGTCATGGTGTGCTGGGAGGCGAGGGTATGGACCCTCGGGCGGATGCGCAGGTAGCCCGGCGTGGCCAGCAGGTTCGTCCGGAAGCCCGGGCCGTCGTAGTTGTAGACGGCGGCGAGGCGGTCCTGGACGTCCCGGGGCGCGCGGAGGGCCGCGTAGACCGCCAGGTTGCCGCCCTTGGAGTGGCCGCCCACCCACAGCGGGCCGCCGGCCTCCGCCGCGGCGGCGAGGAGGTAGCGGGCCGCAGCCTCCTGGGACCCCACCACGTCCCGGACGCTCAGCAGCAGGTCCTCCCGCCAGGCGGCCAGGGTGTCGTCGGTGCCCCGGTAGGTCACGAAGCGCGTCCCGTCCGGCAGCAGCACCGTCAGGGCCGAGAACTGCTCATCCCGGGCGTCGTCGGTGCGGCGGACGTAGTTGCCGAGGCGCAGATCCCGGAACCGCACCGTCTCCGGCAGCCGCCGCAGCACCGGCAGCAGCAGGCGGCTGCCCATGACGCCCAGCTTGTCCCCCGGCTCCCGGGCGAAGTAGCGCGCCGTCGCCTCGCCGAGGGACAGGAAGCCCGCCTCGGGCAGGATGCCGATGCAGTCCGGGTCCACCAGCTTGCAGAGGAGATAGCAGTCCACCTCGTTCAGCGGCGACACGGAAAAGGGCAGGTCTCCCCGCCAGTCGAGATAATCGGAAATGACGGCCATGGGCGCGCCTCCCTTCGGAATTTCCCACCATTATAGCGCAATTTCCAAGCCCCGGCAAGACGAATGACCGGAATCGGGCAGATTTCACAAAGACCGTGTGAAAAAGCCGTTAAGATTTGGAAATCTGCCTTGATTCCCCGGCGGCTTTCGGCTAAAATAAGCATGAGGTGTTCCGTCCCGCCGCGGGCGGCGTGCCGGGCGGACAAAGGAGGGCGGCAGATGCAGAAAAAGGAAACACGCTTTGTCTTTTCCTGGACGGACTGCCTGATCTCCCTGGACATTCTCTGTGCCGCCGCGGGGCTTTCGTTTCTGCTGCGCATCTTCGAGGGGGCCGAGGAGTGCACGCCCATGCTCTTCATCCTCGCCATCTTCCTCATCTCGCGCTACACGGCGGGCTACCTCTTCGGGACGGTCTGCTCGCTCATCTCCGTGTTTCTCGTGAACTACGTGTTCACCTATCCCTATTTTGCCTTCAACTTCACCATCACCGGCTATCCGCTGACCTTCCTCTGTATGCTGCTCATCTCCATCATGACCAGCACCCTGACCACTCAAATCAAACAGCAGGAAAAGGTCCGCAGCGAGGTGTCCCAGGAGAAAATGCGCGCCAACCTGCTGCGCGCCGTGTCCCACGACCTGCGCACGCCGCTGACGTCCATTGTCGGCACGACCTCGGCCCTGCTGGAGGGCGGCGAGATGTTCTCGAAGGAGCAGCAGCGCGACCTGCTCCAGGAGGCCCACGACGATGCCGAATGGCTCATCCGCATGGTGGAGAATCTCCTCTCCATCACCCGCATGAACAGCCGGGAGGCCCGCATCGTCAAGACGCCCGAGGCCGCCGAGGAGATCCTCGGCGAGGCCGTGCGGAAGTTCCGCAAGCGCTTCCCCGAGGCGGAGCTGTCCGTGTCCGTGCCTGAGGAGCTGCTCTTCGTACCCATGGACCCAATTCTCATCGAACAGGTGCTCATCAACCTGCTGGAAAACGCCGTGCTCCACGGCAAAAACCGGGAGGGCATCCGCATCGCCGTGACGCGGCAGGGGCACGACGCCTGCTTCTCCGTTGAGGATCAGGGCGTCGGCATCCCGGAGGCTGCCTTTGAGCACCTCTTTGACGGCCTCGGCACCGCGGACCGCTCCGGCGAGTCCGACAGCAAGCGCAATATGGGCATCGGCCTTTCGGTCTGCCGCTCCATTGTGCTGGCCCACGGCGGTCGGATGACCGCAGAAAACAAGCCGGAGGGCGGGGCCGCCTTCCGCTTCACGCTGCCTCTGGAGGGATCAGACCATGGCCTATAAGGAAAAGGTCCTCATCGTCGAGGACGAACACAGCATCAGCAGCTACCTGCGCACCACGCTCAGCGCCATCGGCTTCGACGTCGTGACGTCCAGCACCGGCGAGGAGGCCTACTCCATGCTCACCTCCCATTGCCCGGACCTGGTGCTGCTGGACCTCGGCCTGCCGGATATGGACGGCATGAAGGTGATCCAGGCCGTGCGCCGTTGGTCCCAGCTGCCCATCATCGTCGTCTCCGCCCGCGCCCAGGAGCGCGACAAGGTGGAGGCCCTGGACGCCGGGGCCGACGACTACCTCACGAAGCCCTTCGGCACCTCGGAGCTGCTGGCCCGCATCCGCGCGGCCCTGCGCCATACCCGTACCGCTGCCAGCTCCGGCAGCGTCCGGGACAGCGGCGTGATCGAGGTGGGCGACCTCGTCATCGACTACGACAAGCGTCGCGTCTTCGTCAAGGGCATCGATGCCAGGCTGACCCAGAACGAATACCGCATCGTGGCGCTGCTGGGCCGCTTTGCGGGACGGGTTCTGACCTACGACTACCTGATCCGGGAGCTGTGGGGCCCCTCGGCCTCCGGCGATAACCAGATCCTCCGCGTCAACATGGCGAATATCCGCCGCAAGATCGAGAAGAACCCGGCAACGCCGGAATATATCTTCACCGAGGTCGGCGTTGGCTACCGCATGATCGACCCCAACTGACCCGCGCCCCGGGCAAAGCCCGGGACCCCGCGGCCCGGACCGGACCCGGTCAGCGCCAAGGCCTCCCAAGCTCCGGCCCCGCAGGCCGGACCCAAGACCGCCTGTTCCTGTCCCTGGGCGGCGCGCCGTTTTCTTCCTTTCCCCGGCGCGCCGCCCCTCTCTCTTCTTGCCGCCCGCCGGGCGGCTTTTTTTGTGTTTGGATGGCGTTAAGAAACGGGCGCTGTCCGTTAAAAATCCGTTCAGAACCGCCGGGACGGCTTGCGGGATGCATAAAATTCTGATATGTTGAAGCAAGTTTGGTGGATAAAACCGGAAAAAATCGACGAAGGAGAACGGATGCAATGATCACATACTTTATGGTAGCCCTGGGCTGCAAGATCGGCGACCTGGTGGAAAAGGGCCTCGATGCCCTCCTCGGGCTGAACAAATGAAAAGCCTGCGGCGCGCGCTCCGGCCGGAGCGCG
>CALICR010000084.1 GCA_938049125.1 uncultured Clostridia bacterium | reverse complement strand
GGAGTTCAGACGTGTGCTCTTCCGATCTTGGAGTTCGGCGCCCTGGGCCCGGCGGGAGCCGAACTCCAGCACCGTGCGCCCCTCGGCGGCGCGGACGATGCGGTTGGCCTTGGTGGCGATGAGGCTCTGGTGGTTCAGGGCCAGCAGCACGTAGGTCTCAATGAGCTGGGCTTGAATGGCCGGAGCGCGGACCGTCAGCAGCGGCTCCTTCGGGAAAATCGGCGTGCCCTCGGGCACGGCGTAGATGTCGCCGGTGAACCTGAAGTCCGCCAGATAGGCAAGAAAGTCTTCGGAAAAAATGCCGCGGCCGCGGAGGTATTCGATGTCCGACGCATCGAAGTGCAGGTCCCGGATGTAATCCACCACCTGCTCGAGACCGGCAGCGATGGCGAAGCCGCCCCCGTCGGGCACCCGGCGGAAGAACACATCGAAGTAGGTGATGCGGTCCTTCATCCCGCTCTCAAAGTATCCGTTGCCCATGGTCAGCTCGTAGAAGTCGCAGAGCATGGTCATATTCAGCTTTTCCGCAGTTTTCATTGGAACACCTCATTTTAGGTCGCCGTCCGGAGGGCATCCGGACGGCGGTGGTAGCCCCTATTATACCACATTTCGCCGCGGAAGCAATCTACATTTGACTTTTTCCCCAAAATCAGGAATAATAGGTGTGATATTACCCATGAAAGAAGGTATTCCTATGCTGCAACCCGGATTGAAGGGCACGGCCTCAGGCACCGTCGAGCGCCGGGACACCGCGAAGGAGATGGGCTCCGGCTCCCTCCTCGTGCTGGCCACCCCGGCCATGGCCGCCCTCATGGAGCAGGCCGCCTGCAATGCCGTCGCCGCGGAGCTGGAGGAGGGCGTCACCTCCGTCGGCACCCGGCTGGACCTCCGCCACGACGCCGCCACCCCCGTGGGCATGGAGGTCACCGCCGAGGCCACGCTGACCGCCGTGGATGGCCGCCGCCTCACGTTTACGATCGAGGCCGCGGACGAGAAGGGCCCCATCGGCTCCTGCGCCCACGAGCGCGTCCTCGTCACCGCGGAGCGCTTCCTCGAAAAGGCCTACCAAAAGCTCTGACCGCCCACCCCTGCGGCGTTCCCCTCCGGGATCGCCGCTTTTTTTCATCCGATGTTGCCAAACGGCTGTGCGGCGTGGTATAATAAGAAAACTTGTAGATATCTCTCACTCCGAAGGGGGTATGTCGTCTTGAAACCGTCCCGCGCCGTATCCTGGCTGCTGCTGAACGTTCTTCCGGCGCTGCTTCTGCTGCTCAGCGCCCTCTATCTGGTGTTCGCGGACCTGTTCCGGCTCTCGCCCTATCTGATGCTCTGCGTCTCCGGCCTCCCGGCCCTGAGCGGCTGCCTGCTCTGGGGCGCCGGACTGCGGGAGCGGATGGTCCGCCCCGGCGCGCGCCAGGGCATGACCGCCGCCGCTCTGCTGCTGACCCTCGGCTGCCTGCTCTTCTACCTCAGCGGCCTGCTGGCGGGCCGCCCCACGGTCTTCTACGTGCTCTGCTGCGCGTCACTGGTGCCGCCGCTGCTGCTGCCCGCCTTCCTGATGCGCACCTTCTCCGCCGCCGTCCGCGGCGCGGACCGGCAGCAGCCGGACACCTGCTTCCTCGTGCTGCTGGCCGTAGGCTGTCTCGGCACGGCCCTGGTTGCTCTGGAGCCGCTGCACCACCTCTGCTACCGCGACGGCGGCCGCAGCGCCGGGCCCCTCTGCTACGTCGTCTACTTCTGGTTCTTCGCTGGGATCCTCGGCACACAAATTTACCTGCTCACCCGCCGCTTTGACCGGAAAGCCGCCCCCGCCGCCGCGGTCACGGCCGGGAGCGCCGCCGTGTACCTCTGCATTGCCCTGGGCGTGCGCGGCCTGGACCTCGTGGCCCTCTCCTATATCGCGCCGCTGCTGCTCTTCGCCTTCTGCACCCTGGCACTGCGGGCGGACCTGCTGCCGGACGGCCACCTCTGGCCCGCCCTGCTCCAGCGCTCCACCTTCCCCGTCCAGCTCATGGAGCCGGACGGCTCCATCCCCTACGGCTCCGACGCCGCCCGGCCCATTGCCGCCGCGCACAAGGCCGCCATCCTCAACAACCGCTACCGCGTCTCCCAAATTCTGGACCGCGACACCCAGCTCTCCGCCTCCGTCATCCGCGGCGGCTTCGCCCTGCACCAGAAGGACCTGCGGGACCTGCACACGCTCCAGGACACGCTGGAGGCCGTCTCCAAGGAGCTGGCCGAGACGCTGGACCTCCTCTCCCGGGAGAGTGAGCTGGAGGCCAAGCTCCAGCGCCTCACGGAGAAGAACGCCTTCTTCGCGGAGCAGGAGGCCAAAATTCAGGAGAAGACGGACCGCGTCTCGGTGCTGCTGCGCTGCGCCGCCGCCGAGGACCCGGAGCCGGGCTTCCTCCGCGCCGTCGTCACCCGGGCCAACATTCTTGTGACCTATATCCGCCAGCTGGGCCAGCTTTTGCAGGAGGCCAAGGGCACGGACCGGCTTCCGGCCAAGGAGCTGACCGCCGCCCTGGAGTCCTCGGCCCAGGCCGCCACCGCCGCCGGACTGCGCTGCCGCGTCTACAACGTGGCCCAGGGCAGCTTCCCCGCCGGGATGATTCTCTCGCTCTACGACCTGCACGAGCGCATTCTGGAGGACGTGCTCACTGCCGGGCTCGGCACCCTGGAGGTCCGCCTCCGCAACGAGCAGTCCGGCCTCCGGCTGGTGCTCAGCATCCCGGAGACAACACTCCAGGTCTTCTCCGCCCGGGCGAACCACGTGGTCGCCGCTGCACGCGCCCTCGGCGGCGAGGCCCGCATCACCGAGGAGGACGGCACCGTCTCCGTCTTCCTGGAGTTCCTGGGAGGTTAAGGCCATGCTCAACTACATTTCCGCTCCCCTCGCCCTGATCGGGCTGGCCATCTCGCTGGGGCTGCTGGCCGCCGGGGCTCTGCTCTGCGTGGATACGGTGCTCCGCGGACCGCTGGTCCGGAAGCCGCTGTTCCTGCTGCGGGACGCCGCTGTGCTGCTGCTTGCCGTGTTCTGGAGCCTGTTCCTGGCCCTGGCCGCCGGGGGGCTCACCTTCACGCAGCCCACGGCCCTGGCCCTGCGCTGGGTGCTGGCCGTGCTGTCGGTCCCGGCCCTGCTGCTGGCCCTGCTGGAGCACGACTGGACGCTGCTGCTGCCGGGCCTCTTCCCGCTGCTGACGCTCCCCTTCTTTGAGACCGCCTTCGGCACGGCCTTTCCCTATGTGCTGCTGGCCATGCTGGCACTGACGCTGGCCGAGGCCGTGGTCCGGCTGCTGCGCAGCCGCGCGCGGCAGGCAAACCGCCTCAGCCTCGCCTCCATCCAGGAGGCCGTGGACACCCTGGACGACGGCCTGCTCTTCGCCGAAGCCGACGGCCGCATCCTGCTCTCGAACCGCACCATGGCCCAGCTCTGCACCTCCCTCTGCCACCAGCCGCTGGAGAACGCCAACACCTTCTGGCACATCCTGGAGGAGAGCGCCTCCACGGATTTTGTCACGAAAATTTCCTCCGAGGGCAGCTTCCTCTTCCGCTTCACCGGCGGCAACACCTGGACCCTCCACCGGGAGACCTTCCCCCTAGAGGACCGGGCTTTCACCCAGATCGTGGCGCTGAACGTCACCGAGTCCGACGCCGTCCAGCGGCAGATCACCGCCCGGCGGCTGGAGCTGAGCCGCACCGCGGAGCAGCTCGCCCAGGTCGAGGCCACCATCGCCCGGCTCCAGGAGGCCGAAGCCCTGGTGAACCAAGGCCGCGAGACCTTCGACTCCATCACCGGGAAGATGGCGGCCCTGAGCCGGTTCTTCTCGGAGCACTACGCCATTCCCGCCGGAACCTTCGACTATAAGCGCCTCTCGGAGCTGACCGCCGGTCTGCTCCGGGACATGGCCCACGCCGCGCCCCTGACGCCGCAGCAGCAGCTGGACCTCACGGTCAGCGCCCTGGCCCTGCTGGGCGTGGACATTGCCTGCGAGGGCGCGCTGCCCGAGGACCCCGCCGCGGCGGCCGCCGTCGCCCACCTCATCCGGGAGGCTTCGGTCAACGCCGTGCTCCACGGCGGGGCCTCCTCCGTCACCGCCGTGCTGACCCGCGAGGACGGCGCGCTCTGCTGCCGCGTCGAGAACAACGGCGCGGTGCAGGAGGACGCGCCCCTGACGCCCGGCGAGGGCATCACCTCCATCCGCCGTCTGCTCTTCCCCCTGAACGGCACGCTGGAGATCACCCGCGTCCCGGTCTTCGCGCTCCAGATCCGCATTCCCAACGTAAATTAAGATGCACCCCGCCGCAGCCGCGGCGGGGTGTTCTGTATGATTTTCTCCTGACCGGGCAAGCTAGGGCCAAACGGCGGCGAAGCGCCGCCCGAAAAGGAGAGATTCTCATGCAAGATGATACGGTGCGCCTGCTGAACGAATGTCATTTCGGCGCAAGAATGGCCGTGACCGCCATTGACACGGTGCTGCAAAGCGTGCAGGACCCGGAGCTGCGGGGACGGCTCCAGTGCAGCCGCTCCGACCACGAGGTCCTGGTCCAGGAGACCGGGCGCATTCTGGAGAAGAGCGGCCGCGACGCCCGGGATCCCAGCCCCATGCTGCGCAAAATGGCCCAGGCCCGGACCAGCGTCCGGATGCGCCTGCACCCAACGGACAGCACCGCCGCGGTCCTCCTAAGCAACGGCTGCCACATGGGCACCCAGCTACTGGCCAAGCGGCTCAACCGCCTGCCCTGCGCCGACGTCCAGTCCCGGGACGCCGCCCGCCGCCTCATCGGCATCGAGGACGCTCTCACGGGCAGTATGCGGCCCTACCTCTGAGCCGCGCCGGACCCGCATTCCCGCCCGCCGCTGCCGCCCCCCTTCACCGTCTTTTCCCCCCTGCCGCCCTTCGCTGCCCGCCGCATTTGGCCGCGGTCCGGTCTTGATTTTCCTACCAATCCGGTCTATAATAGGGGAAAACAACGGATCGGAGGAATCCCGATTATGATGATCTCAACGAAGGGCCGCTATGCGCTGCGGGTCATGGTCGATCTGGCCGAGCACCGCGACGCCGCCTATGTGCCCCTGAAGGAAATCGCCGAACGGCAGCAGATCTCCGAAAAATACCTCGAAAGCATCCTCAAGGTCCTGGTCCGTGAGGAGCTGCTCCAGGGCCTGCGCGGCAAGGGCGGCGGCTACCGCCTCACCCGTGCGCCGGAGGAGTACAGCGTCGGCAGCATCCTGCGGCTGACCGAGGACGGCCTGGCCCCGGTGGCCTGCCTCGACGGCAAGGCCGGCCCCTGCGGCCGCGCTGCAGACTGCCCCACCCTCCCCCTCTGGCAGGGCCTCGACCGCGTCATCCAGACCTACCTCGACGGCTACACCCTCGCCGACCTTCTCCGCCCCGCCGCCCAGGAAGCGCCCGAGGCCTGAGGCTTCCCCCGCCGCACATACAAACAGCCGGTCCCCACAAGGGGACCGGCTGTCTTTGCGCATCCGGCAGCGTTCCAAACGGAACAGCCGTGCGGTTTTCTTACAGTCTACAGAGCGCCGCGGCGGTCTTGGCGGCGAGGCGGGCGTTGTTGAAGACGAGCTGGATGTTGGCGTCGAGGCTGTCGCCGCCGGTCAGCTCCTTGACCTTGGCCAGCAGGAAGGGCGTGGTGGCCTTGCCGTGGATGCCGTTCTCCTTCGCCTGACGGATGGCCTCGTCGATGGCGTTGTTGATGACCGCCGCGTCCATGGAGTACTCCTCGGGGATCGGGTTCGTGACGAGGATGCCGCCGCGGAGGCCGAGGTCCTGCTGGGCCTTCATGATGCCGGCCAGTTCCTCGGGGGTGTCGACCTGGTAGTCCACGGAGAAGCCGGAATGGCGGGTGTAGAAGGCGGGCAGTTCCTTGGTCTGGTAGCCCAGCACGGGCACGCCCTTGGTCTCCAGATATTCCAGCGTCAGGCCCAGGTCCAGAATGGACTTCGCGCCCGCGCAGACGACCATGACCGGCGTGGAGGCCAGCTCCTCGAGGTCGGCGGAGATGTCCATGGTGGTCTCGGCGCCGCGGTGCACGCCGCCGATGCCGCCGGTGGCGAAGATGCGGATGCCTGCCATGTGGGCGATCATCATGGTGGTGGTGACGGTGGTGGCGCCGTCGGCCTTGCGCTCGACCAGGGTGGTGAGGTCGCGGCGGCTGGCCTTGGCGACCTTCGTGCCCTGCTTGCCGAGGTATTCGATCTCGTCATGGGAGAGACCGGCCTTCAGGCGGCCGCCGAGGATGGCGATGGTGGCAGGCACCGCGCCGTTGTCCCGGATGATCTGCTCCACCTGGAGCGCGGTCTCGACGTTCTGCGGATAGGGCATCCCATGGGAAATGATGGTCGACTCCAGTGCAACCACGGGGCGGCCTTCGTCCAGGGCGGCCTTGACTTCCGGTGCAATATCCAGATACTGATTCATATACATTCTCCTTTGATGCGTTTTTCCAAAGCGGCAACCGACAGCTCAGGGTTGTTGGTCACGCTGCACTGAACGGCCATGGAACCGGCCGCCAGGGCAAGCTTTCCGCTTTCTTCCAGTGATCTCCCGGCCAGATGGCCGTAGGTCAGCGCCGCCATCATGGCGTCGCCGCCGCCGGTGACGTTGACCAGCTTCGTGGGGTAGCAGGGCAGCTGGATGCGCGTCTCCCCCTCGGCCAGCAGCGCGCCGCGGCTGCCGAGGCTGATGACCACCCGCCGCAGGCCCGTGCCCAACAGCCGGTCCGCGGCCTCAAAGAGGCTCTTCTCATCGCGGATCTCGACGCCGCTGAGGTACTCCGCCTCCATGCGGTTGGGCTTGAGGGTGTGCAGGCGGCCCAGCACCGGGCGCAGCTTGTCCGCTTTGCCCACGGACACCGGGTCCGCAAAGAGCGGCGCAGTGCAGTGCTCCGCCAGAAAGCGGATGGACTCCGGCTCCAGGTTCGTATCCATCACCACGGCCCCCGCGCCGTTCAGCACATCCAGCCGCTCCTCCAGCACCGCGGGCGTCAGGCGCTTCGCAATGGCCGTGTCCGACAGGGCCAGGGCCATGTTGCCGTCCGGCTCCGTCAGGAACATGTAGATGGAGATACTGCCCGCCGGGTCGTGGACCACGTAGTCGAGGTTCATGCCGAGGGCACGGCACTCGGCCTCGGCCCGGTGGGACCACGGGTCGCCGCCCAGGGCCGTCACGAAGACGGTCTCGACGGAGAGGAGGCAGAGGTTGTGGGCGATGTTCCGCCCCACGCCGCCGGGCGACATGGTGACGGTTCCCGGGTTGGAATCCTCCGGGATGAGCTTCCGGGCCGAGCGCCCGCAGA
>CALICR010000083.1 GCA_938049125.1 uncultured Clostridia bacterium | reverse complement strand
CGCGGAGACCATGCCCAGGATGCCGCCGTTGTAGCCACCGTAATAGATGCTGCCGGAGTTGGAGCAGTTACGGATCGTGGCCGGAGCCTTGGCCTCGCCCAGGATGCCGCCGCAGGGGTTGGAGCCGGTCAGCTTCGCCTTGTTGGTGCAGTTCTCAATGGTAGTCGTGGCTTCGCCAATGGCGCAGCCGACGATGCCGCAGCCGTTATAGGCGTCGATTTTGCCGCCCATGACCACGTTCCGGACCGTCGCACCGGAAGCGAAAGCGATGACGCCCGCGCGGTAGTTGGTGCCCGCGGTGCTGTTGGGAACGGTAGTGTTCAGGGTAATGGTGAAGGAGCCGCCATCGAAGTTGCCCGCATAGGGGTTGGCCTCGGTGCCGATGCCTGCAAAGGTGGTGTTCTCGGTCATGTCGATGTTCGCAACCACCGTCGCGTCCAGCGTGGTCTCGCCCGCGCTGACCTTCTCGGCGAAGGCCAGCAGCTCATCGGCATTGCTGATGCGCTCACCGTTGACCGGCTCCTCCACGGGCTCGGACTTCTGCCAGCTCAGGACGGGGTATCCGCCGTTGACCTTGCCGAGATCCTTCTTGAAGCCGCTGCCCAGAAGGGTCAGGACATCGTCGGACTTCAGCTCGTCTGCCGTCTTGGCGGTAACATCCGTAAAATTCACGCGGACCGTGCTGTTTTCGCCGTTCGCCTTCGCAGCAACGGTGTCGAGATAATAGACATTGCTGCCGTTCACATAGAACGCATCGCCGGTCACGCCGCCCGCGTAGGACTTCGAGGCATATGCGCTGCTTGCATCAAAGCCGACCGCGCCCGTGGAATAGCAGTTTTTCAGTTCGCTGTAGAGCTTCTGGGAGGTATAGCCATGTGCAGAGCCGATGACGCCGCCGACACCGTTGCCGGACTTGCCGAGAGCCGTGCTGTAGCAGGCACCGGTGTTGTAGCAATTCTGTACGGTGCTCGCCCAGTTCACGGAGTTGCTGCGGGCGCCTTCCATAAAGCCCGCGATGCCGCCGACGTCAGAGGTGCCGGTGATCGCGCCGTAGTTCGCGCAGCCCTCGATGGTAGAGCCGGTGAGATCGCCGGCAATGCCGCCCGCGTTGCCGCTGGTGATGCCGACTGCGGTGATGCTGCCGGTGTTCAGGCAATTGCGGATCACGGTGCCCTTGAAGGTACGGCACACGATGCCGCCCGCCTCCGTACCGGCGGAGAGCACGCCGTTGTTGACGCAGTTCTCGATCAGCGTGCTGGTCTCATTGCCGCTCGCGGTGGAGGAACCCGCAACACCGAGAATACCGCCCATATAGCCCGTTGCGTAGCCGTTTGCATCATTCTCGATGCGGGACGCCACATTGGAGGTGATGCCGCTGATGGTGCAGCCCTTGCTGTAGGCGATCACGCCGCTGTGGAAGCCGCGGGCGGTCTCCGTGCAGGCGGAGAAATCGAGCACAATGGTGCCCTCCAGTGTGAAGTTCTTGATGTCGGCGTTTTCCGCGAAGCCGACAAAGCCGTAGGTCGAGTTGCTGTTGCCCTTGATGCTCTTGGTCAGGGCGAAGCCCTTGATGGTATGGCCCGCGCCGTCGAAGGTACCGGAGAAGCCGGTGCCATAGCTGCTGGTCGCGCCGATCATGCAGCTGCTCCAGTCATGACCGCCGAGGTCGATGTCGTTCGTCAGGACGCCGGAGATGCCGCTCTTGCCGGTCTTTTTTGTCTGTGCGCCGAACCATGCCAGCTCTTCCGCCGTACCGATCTGATAGACACCGTCCACCAGTGCGGGTTCGGTCTGCGTGGTGCCGTCCCAGGGCTGCGGGGCAGCCTTCTCGAAGCGCACCGCCACATCGTCATAGGCGAAGTAGGCAGGCTGAGAGAAGCCATGGCCGTTGTCACTGGAGCCGGTGATGTTGAATTCGACCTTCTGCACCTTGCCGAGGCCGGAGAGGTCAAACTTCGTCCAGTCCGTGATGATATTCTTGGGGCCGTTGCAGAGGTAGATGGAGGCGTCGCCGGTCTTGGTGCCCTTGGCATCGTAGCCGGTCGCCGTCAGCTTCACCCAGTCGTCATCGCCGATCTTCGCCGTCAGACTGTTGCCGTTGAGGTAGCAGTTGAGGGCGTAGCAGATGTTGTTGACATACATATGGTCGATCACATGCTCCGAGCCGTCGCCGAAGGCGAAGGAGGGCAGGATCTGGGAATCCGTGTAGCCGGAGTTGTCCTTGTAGCCGAAATGAACGGCGAAGTTGTTGGAGCCGTTATGACCGCCGCCGGTGGTGTCAATGCCGGTGCTCGCGTTCTTGCTGTAGACCGTGAGCTGGTCATTGTAAGTGCCGTGCGCCTCAAAATCGCTGGAGGCATAGTTGGAGACGGCATGGCCGCCGCCCCAGTAGCAATAGTTATCCCAGCTCTTGGGCAGGGTATGCTGCAACTCTGTGTTGCCCGCGTCGTACCAGGTGTAGGCCTCGCTGTCCACCGTCGTGCCGGAGCCGCCGGGATAGAGCATCGCGCCGCCGTACTGCGGGCTGTCGATTAAAGTGGTCCAGTTGTTGCCACCTGCAAAGTTGGTGCTGCCCTTGTAGTCCGCGTCCTCAAAGGTCAGAACGCGGAGCTCATAGTCCGTGCCGTCTGCCGCCATGGCAGAGACAGGCAGGATGCTCACCAGCATCAGCACGGACAGGAGCAGCGCCACGAGTTTCTTAGTGTTCATGGTTTTTCACTCCGTATCGTAAGATTTCGCCGCCTGCGCGGCTGCCGGGTCCTTCGGAAAAGCGCTCCGTTCCGGCGCCTTCCGCGTTTGACGCATCCCTCCCTTTTTTCGTCATATCCCGGCGTCCTACGAGTCGGAGCTTCCCTCTGCGCACAGAAGCGCACAAAAAACGTCCGCGCAGCCCACTTTGACCACGCAGACGCGGAAAAACTCTTCCTCTTCAGCTATGGCAGTCCCGGTGCAGGCAGGAGCCGTCGCAGACAGGCCGGACGTATCTGACTTATCCGCTCCGGCTCTCGCCATGCGGCTTCACAGTGACCCGCTCGCGGGGCTTTGCACCCCATTCCGCCGTCCGTCCCCAGAGGAGCCGGACAGCCTGTCTGCCGATATGAAACTGTATGCTGAGTTCTTCTCTTGCACGAAACAGCATAGCACAATCCGGCCGTTTTTTCAACCCGGTTTCTTGCTGTTTTCCCCCCGAAGCGGACAGAACGCCGCACCCCGGGGCGGGGTGCGGCGTCTTTGCGCTGTCTGAGATCACTCGCCGATGGCGGCGGTCTTGTAGATGAACTTCACGGTGCCCGTCATATCGTCGGACAGTCCGCTGTAGTTGTTGTAGTCGCCCGCCACGTCGGCCAGGGCGCGGAGCCGCGTCACCAGCGTGCCGAGGTCGCCGTCGAAGAGGTCTACGATCTTCTGGATGCCCTCGTCGTTGAGCTTCTCGATGCCGTCCTTCAGCTCGCCGGAGCCGTCACGCAGCTGGGTCACGCCGTCCACCAGGGCGCCGGAGCCGCTCTTCAGCTGGTCGATGCCGCTCTGGAGCTGGGAAATACCGCCCAGGACCTGGGCCGCGCCCGCGTCGAGCTGGGAGATGGCGCCGGACATGGTGTTCATGTTCGTGGCCAGGCTGTCGGTGCCGCTGGTGAACTCGCCCAGCTTCCCGGCCAGGGTCCTGCTGCCGGTCAGCAGGCTGCTTGCGCCGCCGACCAGCGTGCCCGCGCCGCCCGTCAGGGTCTGCGCGCCCGCCGCCGCCTCATCAACGCCCGCGGTGTAGGCCAGCACGCCCTCGTAGAACTCGTTGTACTTGTTGAGCTGCGCCCGGAGGGCTTCAATGGAATTCTGCCCCGCCTGGGCCTTGGCCACGGCCTGGGCAATGCCGTTCTGCACCGCCTCGGAGGCCATGTTCTGATTGATAAGCTCCTGCTTCTTCTGGGCCACCAGGGAGTCGATCTGCTGGGCCACGACCGCGTCGATCTGGGCCTGGGCCTCCTCGGGGATGGCGCCGGCGGCGATCAGGGCCAGATAATTTTCATAGGTCACGTCCAGACCCGCCGCCGTGAAGGCCTCTGGCATGCCGGGCGCCTCGGCCAGCACCGCGGCGTAGATGGTGGGCTTCTCGGCCTCGACGCCCGCCCGGATGGCGGACTCGCTGGCCTCCACCGTGGCCGTCACCTGCTGGAGCGCCTGGTTGTAGGCCATCTGCCGCACGGTTTCGGCGTCCAGCTGGCCGCTGAGGCCCGCGAGGACCGTGTCATAGTTCTCAATGGTAAGGTCAGGGACGTCGCTGAGGCCCGCAGCCTCGAGCTGGGTCTTCGCCGTGGAGAGCAGGGTCTCGAAGACCTGCTTCGCGCCGCCGTTCAGCTCCCCGCTCTTGGAGGACAGGTTGCCAAGGCCCGCGTTCAGCCTGGACGCGCCCGCAGACACCTGATCCGCGCCGCTCTTGAGGCTGTCCGCGCCCGCGGCCAGGTCGTCCGCGCCGCCGGAGAGCTGCCGGGCCGCATCCAAAAGCGTGCCCGCGCCCGCGGCCAGCTGCACGGCGCTGGTGTCGAGCTTCGCCATGTTGGTGGACAGGGTGGCCGCGCCGGACTTCAGGGTCTTCGCGCCGCTGGCCAGGGCGTCCACGCCGTCGATGAGGTCGCCGGACTTCTCCAGCAGGGTCTCCAGGCCGTCATAGAGCTGACCGGAGCCGTCGAGGAGGGCGTCCATGCCGTCCGTCAGCTCGCTGAGCTGATCCTTGAGGCTCGCTTCGGAATCCACACCCTCCAGCTCGAGGCCGTCCATGCTGATGGGCATGGCCACGGTCATGGAGGTCATGAGGGAGAAGTCCTCGACATCCGCGGTGATCTCCACGGTCCCGGGGAGCTCCAGGTCCTCGGCGTCCACGCCGAGGCTCTCCTGCATCCCGGGCAGGGCCACGCCCAGCACGGCGATGCGGTTGGCGTCGCTGATGACCTTGCCCGTGCCGCCGGTGATCTCCACGTTGGAGAACTTATCGGTGTCCAGCAGCAGGCCCGTGGCCATGAGGAAGGGGACGTAGACATCCTGGTCCTCGCCGTCGATGCTGACGGTCCGCTTTTCGTTGTTCTTGTAGTCGAAGCGCATGGTGACGCGGCCGCTCTTGCCGCTCAGCTCCGCCGCCGTGACGGCCTTGCCGTCCAGTTCATAGGAGACCGTGACGTCCACGGGCAGGGCCGCAGAGGCGTTGCCCTTGTAGTAGATGTCGCCGCCCTTGGCTTCCCAGGTCATGGCGCCGTTCGCGCCGGTGGTGTAGGTCTCGTCGCCCTTGACGTTCTCGACGTCCGTCAGGGAGGAGGTGTCGGCGATCTCGTCGAGGCCCGTCACGTTTTCGAGCCAGTCGCTGACGATGATGCGCTGCACCGTGCCGTCGCCGTCCAGCATGACGTAGACGGTCTCATCTTTTTTCGTGGCGTCGTCCGACGCAGTGCGGACGATCTGGATGCCGGATTTGTCCGCCGCGGTGGAGGCCGGCTCCGCCGCGCAGACGCCGACGGTCATGACGGCGACCATGGCGACAGCCAGCAGGATGGAAAGGATTCGTTTCAGTCTCATGGTGGTTAGACCTCCTTTTTGGATTTCATGCCCAGGGTGCTGTGACGGACCACGCCGTCCAGCAGCATCAGCAGAGCAGGCAGAACGAAGATAACGGAGAGCATGCTGACGATCGCGCCGCGGGCCAGCAGGTTGCACATGGAGCTGATGAGGTCGATCTCGGAATAGAGACCAACGCCGAAGGTCGCGGCAAAAAAGCTCAGGGCGCTGACCAGAATGGACGGCATGGCGTAGGCCAGGGCGTTCTCGACGCTCTCCCGCTTGCCGCAGCGGCGGCGCTCCTCCTTATACCGCGTCGTCAGCAGGATGGCGTAGTCCACAGTGGAGCCGAGCTGGATCGTGCTGATGCAGATGGGCGCGATGAAGGGCATGGTGAAATTCGTGTAATACGGAATGCCCAGGTTGATGAATACGGCGAACTCGATGACCGCCACCAGGATGATGGGCAGCGACACGGAGCGCAGCGTCAGCAGGATGATGAGGAAGACGAAGCCGATGGAGATCCAGTTGACCACGGTGAAGTCCTTGTCGGTGATCTCAATGAGGTCCTTGGTGCAGGGCCCCTCACCGATGAGCGTACCGCTCGGATCGTACTTCTTGAGAATGGCGTTGATGGCGTCGATCTGGGCGTTGCACTCGTCCGTGGAGACCTTGTACTCGGAGTTGACCAGGATCAGCTGGTGCTCGTCGCTCTTGAGGACGCTCAGGATGGAGTCGGGGATCATCTCCTCGGGCACCATACCGCCGACGACGGAGTTGAGGCCCAGGGCGTAGGTCACGCCGTCCACCTGCTCCACCTCGTGCAGCATGGACACTGCATCCTTGGCCGGGAGGTCTGCGTCGCAGAGGATCATGTGGGTCGTGGCCACGTCGAAGTGTTCCTTCAGCTTCGTATTTGCCACCAGAAACTGGAGGTCCTCCTCAGAGACGCCGCCCTCACCGTTCTCGCCGGAGAGGATGTTGGTGAAGTCATAGTAGACCGGGGTGTTGGCATAGCCAATGGCCGCCGGGACCGCCAGCAGGCAGAAGATCACGAGGAACACCCAGTAGCGCTTCGTAACAAAGTGCGCCGCCTTGTGCAGGTCCGGAATCAGGGACCTGTGCATGGTCTTTTCCAGCGCCCGGTCAAAGAGTAGGATAAGGGCCGGCAGAATTGTGATGCTGCCGAGGACGCCCAGCAGCACGCCCTTCGCCATGACGACGCCGAGGTCCATGCCCATGGTGTAGCTCATGAAGCAGAGGGCCAGGAAGCCGGCAATGGTGGTCAGGGCGCTGCCGGAGACGGAGGTCACCGTTTCACCGATGGCGTCAGCCATGGCTTCATAGCGGTCCGCCGTCGTGCGCTTCCGCGCACAGTAGGCGTGCCAGAGGAAGATGGAGTAGTCCATGGTGACGGCCAGCTGGAGCACCGCCGCCAGGGCCTTGGTGATGTAGGAGATCTCGCCGAGGAAGTAGTTCGTGCCCATGTTCATGAGGATCGTCATGCCGATGCCCAGCAGGAAGACCGGCGGCACGAGCCAGGAATCCGTCAGCAGCTCCATGGCCAGCAGGGCACAGAGCACGGCGATGCCGACGTAGATGGGCTCCTCGCGCTCGCAGAGGTTTTTGAGGTCCGTGACCAGCGCCGAGATGCCGGAGACGAAGCACTGCTTGCCGGTGACGCGCCGCAGCTCCTCAATGGCCTCGATGGTCTCGTCCGCCGAGGACGACGTGTCGAAAAACACGGCGATCATCGTGGCGTTTCCGTCGTTGAAGGCGTTGTAGATCTGATCGGGCAGCGCCTCCATGGGGACGCTGAGGTCCGCCAGGCTGTCGTACCAGATGGCCGAATCTACGTGGGGCACCTGCTCGATCTTCTCGCGCAGCGCCGCCACGTCCTTCGGCTCCATGTCCTCCACCACGATGAAGGTGAAGGCGCCCTTGCCGAACTCATCCATGAGGATGTTCTGGCCCTTGACGGTGTCGATGTCGTCCGGCAGGTAGGAAAGCATATCGTAATTGATCCTGGTGCCCAGCATCCCGAAGACCGACGGAATCAGCAGCACCACCGCCAGCAGCAGGATCGGAATCCGCAGCTTTACGACCGCCTTTCCGAATTTGTTCATCTTTCTTGACTCCTTTCAGAGGGAATTTTTACCATGAGGAGATCGGTCAGCATACTCAGCAGACTGTCGACCACCAGGACCGCGCCGCAGACCGGAGCCGCGCCCGCACCCTGCCGGGCACAGGTCATGAGATAAATGCCGCCGCCCATGCCGAGCACTGCGCCCGCTGTCAGCAGCCGCCAGCCGCGGATGCCGAAGCGACGCGCGTCCATGGCCGCCTGGAGCTTGAAGCCGCAGTCTGTCAGCGCCATGGCCCCGGTGAGAAAGGGGTACAGCCCCATGAGCTCGGCGGTTCGCAGCAGCATCGAAAGCCCGGCTACCGCCGCCAGGATGCCAAGCGAGAGGTCAAACTGGAAGGCCAGGTCGTAGAGATCGCCGGTGAAGTAGCAAAGGCTCCGGCTGCATCCGATCAGAATCAGCTCTGCGGCAAGCACGTCCCAGCACGTCCGCGCATTCCGGCTCCAGAGGAAGCACATCGCAAGGGCGCTCACGCCGAGCAGACCGGCGCAGCCCAGCGACAGCTCCCGGGCCAGACGCACGTTTTTCATGGTTTCCACCTCGTTTCCGCAGGAGCCTCGCGGCTCCCTGTTTGCATGGGGTATCATACGCCCGCCGCGCCGAAGCGGCAACCGACAAAACCGGGGCCGTGTGCAGCTTTTGCACACGGCCCCGGGGCTGTGAAAAAACTGCACACCTCCGAAAAAGTGTGCAGTCAGGTCCTTTTTTCAGTTCCGTCCGGCGGGCAGGGCCGTGCCGGTCTCGCCCGCGGCGAGGCTCACCGTGAGCGCCCGCTCGATGCTGCCCTCGAAAAGCCGCCCGATGCGGCGGACCGCCTGGACCGGGTCCGAACGCATCCCGTCATCCAGCCAGCGGAATACGATACTGGACAGCGCGCCGCAGTAAAACTCGGCGATGAGCCGCCGGTCCTCTTCCGGAATAGGCCGTCCGCCCGCCGCCGCCGTGAGAAAGCGGTCCATGATCTCCTCGCTGATGCGGTCCACGTAGCGCATGATCTCTAACCTGCGCTCCGAATTGTAGAGGTGGTAGACCGCCCGCCGGTTCTCCAGCACGAAGCGGCTGGCCGTGATGAAGGCCTCCTCCCAGTTGTCCGCCGTGGGCCAATCTGTCAGCACCTGCTCCGTCTCCCGGCGCAGGATCTCCTCCAGCACCGCGTAGAGGTCCTGGTAATGATAGTAAAAGGTACGCCGCGCGATCTGGCAGTCGTCGATGACTTCCTTGACGGTGATCTTTTCAAAGGGCTTCTCCGCAAGAAGCTTCATAAAGGAATTCCGGATGGCCTCCTTTGCCAAGTCCGCCATGCGACCCCTCCCGTACTCAGAATGCTGCCCCTATTATAGCGGAAATCCTCCACCCGGGCAACCCCTTTCTTTCGCCCTCCGCCGCAGAGAAGGGGCGCGCACACCGGTCCGGCGTGCGCGCCTTGTGCAAAAGCTTATTCGCGGCGGAGCGCTTCGATGGGGTTCAGCTTCGAGGCCTTCACCGCGGGGATCAGGCCGAAGACGATGCCGATGACCATGGAGAACACCACGGCCACCACGCAGGCCGGGACGCTGATGGCCACCACGGTGCCCATGACGCCCGAGAGCATCTGGGCAAGGCCGATGCCGCAGCCGACACCGAGGAGGCCGCCGAGGCTCGTAAGCACCGCCGCCTCCGTCAGGAACTGCCAGAGGATGCGCTTTCTGCGGGCGCCGATGGCCTTCTTGAGGCCGATCTCCCGGGTCCGCTCCGTCACGGACACCAGCATGATGTTCATGACGCCGATGCCGCCGACCAGCAGCGAAATGCCCGCAATCCAGATGAGCTGGCTGTTGGTGGAGTTGGCCAGCGCCTGCATATCCGAGGCCTGCTTGAGCAGGTCGTCGGCCTCGTAGGCGTAGGTCGTGCCGGTGATCTGGCTGGCGTTGAGGGCCTTTGCCACGTTGTTGCCCGCCACGGTCATCTCGTCCGTGGAGGCGGCCCGGACGGCCACGTTCTGCGGCTCATCATAACGGTAGACGATGCTCCAGCACTCCGTGGGGATGAAGATGGAGCCGGAGGACGTGTCCGCGTACATCCGGTAATCCTCAAGCGAGTTGATGGTGGGTGATGCGGACGCCGCCTTCGAAACGACGCCGATGACCGTGAAGGGCTCACCCTGGAACTCGATGGTCTGTCCGATGGGGTTCTGGCCGCTGAAGAGCGCCGTGACGGTCTTGCCGTCCAGCACCGCCACCTTGTGAGCCTCGGTAAAATCCTCCTCCACGAAGCCGCGGCCGTAGTTGAGGCGATAGCCGTTCACGGAGAGGAAGTGGCTGTCCACGCCATAGATGTTGCCGTTGAAGCTGGTGTTCTGGTAGAAGATGCCGTCAGCCCAGGAGCGGGTGCGGTAGAGCGACGTTTCCGCCACGCCCTCCAGCTCATCCAGGGATGCCCGGGTCTCCTCATCGATGACTGTCACGCCCTGGGGCAGAGCCGAATACTGGAGGTCCACCTCGTTACCGCCCTGCTTCAGGCGGACCGTGACCACGTTGTTGCCCGCGCCGATGAGGTTGGACTTGATCTGCTCGTTGGTTCCCTTGATGGTCGAAACGATGGTGATGATGGAGGCAATGCCGATAATGATGCCCAGCATGGTCAGGAAAGACCGCAGCTTGTGGCTCCAGATTCCCTGAAAGGAGAGCGAAATATTCTCAAACATCCGTCATCCCTCCTTTAATATCCGTAGAGTTCCTGCGCCGTGGCCTCCTTGGTCGCCGCGCCGGTCTCCACATCCTTCCCGTAGGGGAAGGCCACATAGTCGTCAATGGTCAGTCCGCCGAGGATCTGCGTGTAGGAGCCCCAGATGCCGCGGCCCGTCTGGACCGTGCGCTGCTCCAGCGTACCGTCCTCGTTCCGGACGAAGACGTAGCTCTTGCCGCTGTCCGTGCGGATGAAGGTGTTTTCGAGGTACAGGCCGTTCTCGTTCTGCACCGTGTTCTGGTACGTCACGTCCACATAGTCGCCCGCCAGCAGGTCCTGATCTTCATCCACGAAGACCCGGAAGGGGTAATAGGACACGTTGGTGTTGCCGTTGGACCAGCCGCCGCTGTCCGTGGCGGGGTAGTCCGAAATTTCCGTGATGGTGCCCTCGCAGGTGACGCCCGTGTTCCAGGAGTTGACGGTCACGGTCTGGCCGACGGACACGGTGCCGAGCTCCAGCTCGCTCAGGGTGACGTCGATGTAGTATCCGCCGCCGCCGGAGATCTGGACCACAGGCTTGCTGTTCTGGTAGGCCTCGTCGGGATCGAGCACCGACTTGACGGTGCCGTCGATGGTGCTCCGGACCACACCGTCGTTGACCTCCTGCTCCAGCTTATCATAGGCCACCTGAGCCAGCTTGATGGAGACGTCCAGGTCCTTGATCTCCTTCTCCTTGTCGCTGCGCATCTTGGCCAGCTCTGCGGCGGTGTAGTCGGAGCCGGATTCCTGATAGTAAGGCTCCGGGTCCGTGTCGAAATTCCGGATGTCCTCGGGCAGGTCCGGCTGGTAGACCTGGAAGGTCACGGCGCCGCTGCTCTTGTCGAGGTGCAGGCCCCAATAGCTGCGGATCGGCGCGTTCAGCGCATCGTACTGCCGCACGAGGAAGACCACGTAGGATTCATTATAATTGATCTCCGGTGCGTCCGGCTCCTCGGGCGCGTCCGGGTCCTCGCCGGTCTCGCCCTCGTCCGCCGGGGCCTCGGGGTCCGCAGGCTCCGCCGGGTCCGTGGGCTCGGCCGGGTCGGTCGGCTCCACGGGCTCCACGGGCTCCACGGGCTCCACGGGGAACATGGCGGCGAGCTTCGTCATGTCGAAGCTGTCCTCCTCGCCCCAGAGGTAGTAGAAGGGATCGTCCAGCGTGCCGCTGCCCCGGAGGAGCTTCGGCGTCGTCTCGGACCGATACTCCACGCTGGGACCGTCCGGCGTGATGAGCACGCTGGAGTGGGGCCGCATGGCCAGGAGCTTCTGGAGCTCCTGCTGCGCCGTCTGCTGCTGGAGCTGGAGCTTCTGGAGCCCGATGGAAGCCTTTTCGAGGTCGAGATCCGAGAGCGTCGTGTCGTAGGAGAGGATCGGGTCGCCCTCCTTGACCTGCTGGCCCTCGGTGACGAAGATCTCCTTCACCGTCTGGGTGTCCGAGATCGTCACGTCCTGGAGCTTATCCGTCGTGACCATGCCGTAGGACTCGGAGCTGTCGCCCCAGTAATCCGTCACGGCGAAGTCGGAGACAGCATAGACGTTGACGGGCTTCTTCTGGGCGTTGCGGTAGAGCACCAGGCCGCCCCAGATGGCGCCGCAGACCGCCGCGATGCTCGCCAGGGTGATAAGCGTCCGTTTCAGGGTCTTATTCATCGAGGCCACCTCCCGTCAGGATGCCGTCGCGGATCGTGGCCATTTTCGCCGCGTGCTCCGCAATGGCACGGTCATGGGTGATCATAATGATGGTGGAGCCTGCGTCGTGGAGCTGGGAGAACAGCTCCATGACCTGCTCGCCGGACACAGAGTCCAGCGCGCCCGTCGGCTCGTCGGCCAGCAGCAGCCGCGGATGGCCCACGATGGCCCGGGCGATGGCGACGCGCTGGCACTGGCCGCCGGAGAGCTGGTCGGGCCGGAAGTCCACCCGATCGGAGAGGCCCACGGTCTCCAGGGCCTCCCGGGCGCGCTCCCGGCGCTCCGACTTCCTGACACCGCCGTAAAGCAGCGGCAGGGCCACGTTATCCAGCGCCGTCAGCTTCGGCAGCAGGTTGAAGGACTGGAACACGAAGCCGATCTCCTTGTTCCGCACGTCGGCCAGCTGGTTGTCCGTGCAGCGCGTGATGTCCCGCTCCCCCAGCAGGTAGGAGCCGGACGTCGGCACGTCCAGGCAGCCAATGAGGTTCATCAGCGTCGTCTTGCCGGAGCCGGAGGGGCCCATGATGGCCAGGTACTCGCCCTCCTCTACCTGCAAATTCACGTTTTTCAGCACCCGCAGCATGGATTTTCCCATGGGATAATCCTTGCAGATGTCTTTCATGCTCAGAATCATCCTACGCCCTCCGCTGCCGGCTCCTCCGCTGAGGCGTCCGCACTGCCGATCGCGCCGTCCTCCGGAACGGCCTCGTCAACCGCGGCGTCCCCGGCAAAGCCCTCGTCGGGGATGGCCGCATCGGTAATCCCCTCTTCCGGAATGGCCGTATCCACCATACCCTCGCCGCCGTCGGTCATGCCGGTGTCGGTCATACCGTCGGAATTGGCCCCGTCGTTGAAGGCGTTCTCATCGTAGAGCACGCAGGTCATGCCCGCCTTGAGGGTGTCGTCCGGGAAGGCGATGTAATCCTCGGCGGTCAGGCCGCTCTCCACAACGTAGGTGTCCATGTCTTCGTCGTGCTCACCCAGGGTGAGGCTGCGCTTTTCGAGCAGGCCCTTGTCGTTCTGGGCCCAGACCCAGGCGCTGCCGTCCACGTCATTGATATAGTAGGCGGGCAGACGGATGGTGTTCGCATCCTCCACGGCGTCCTGGCCGTAGTCCGGCTCAATGTAGACGTGCTGGCCCAGCAGCAGGCCGTCGTCGCTGTTCAGCTCCACATAGAAGGGGTACTTGTTGGAGCTGGTCATCTCGTCGCTGTTTCCGGAGTCGTAGTAATCGTTGGTGTTCTTCTGAGGGTTCTCCCAATCGATCTTGTCGATGACGCCGGTCCAGGTGACGCTGTTGTCCACCCGGGAGCGGACGATGACGTTCATGCCCTCGGACACGGTGCCGACGTTGGCCTCGTTGACGAGGCCCTTGACGCGGTAGACGCCGGTCTCCATGATGGACATAAAGGGCAGCTCATTGCCGCGGTTGTCATGGCCGCCGTCGGCGTTCAGGGACTGGATGCGGCCGTCCACCGGGGACGTGACCTCCAGGTTGTTCATGCCGTCCTGGAGCTTCTGGATTTCCTTCTCCTTGAGGGCCGCGTTGTAGTTGGCCTCGCGGATGGCGGTATCCGCCTCCTGGATTTCCAGGCTGTAGGACAGCTGCTCAGAGGCCCCTGCCTTGGCCTTGTCCTTCTCGAGCTGCGCCTTCTGGCTCTCCTTGGCCGTCACGGTGTTCTTGAGCTGCTCCAGCTCCAGCTGGGCCTTCTCGAGGTCCAGCTCCGCGGCCTGGGAGTCATAGGTAAAGAGGATCTGGCCCGCCTTGACGTCGTCGCCCTCCTTGACCAGGATGTCGCCGAGGACCTTCTTCTCATCCTTCTTGATCTCCGTCTCGCTCCGGGGGCTGACGAGACCGGCGAACCGGTCCACCAGGCCCGCGGACTCCAGGCCGCAGATCATGGAGACGGACTGGACCGGGGCCTCACCCTCCGCCGCCGTGTTTCCGCAGCCTGCCAGCAGGCCGACCAGCAGCACCGCTGCCAAAAGCAAACTGATCTTCTTCATGCGTTGTTCCTCCGCTCTTCTTCGTTTGGGTCCCTGCGCCGCGGGATGCGGCGGCGGTATCCCTATTTTATCAGCAGGCGCGGCCGCCTGCAATGGGCGCGACCTTAAGAATTCTTTAATCTTATGTGCGTCTCTGCCTTATAAGACGCTCTTTTCCCCGCTTCGGTTTCATCTATTAGTCCATTATCTTCGCTTTTGCATCGGAATTGTTTCCCCGCGGGCCGTTTCATCGGCTCTATAAAAAAATTTCCGCCTCATTTGGAAAGAGTTTTCTCTTATCCTGTTGATTATTACAAAAAATTACTATATAATGAGCTCGGATATGTAGATATCGCTTATGCAATCGTACAGAATTTAATTAGGAGGAAGCAAACATGAAATACGGTCGTATTTATAACTTTTCCGCCGGTCCTGCCATTATGCCGGAGCCTGTGCTGGAGGAGATCCGCGATGAGATGATGAACTATCACGGCTCCGGCATGTGCGTCATGGAGATGAGCCATCGTTCCAAGGTATTCCAGCAGATTGCCGATGAGGCAGAGCAGGATCTCCGGGATCTGATGGGCATTCCCGACAACTACAAGGTTCTCTTTATCCAAGGCGGCGCGACCCTGCAGTTCTCCATGATTCCCATGAATCTGATGAAGAACGGCAAGGCAGTTTACATTGAGACCGGCGCATGGTCCAAGAAGGCAATCGCCGAGGCGAAGAAGGTCGGCGAAGTCATCGTTGCCGCCTCCTCCAAGGATAAGAATTACACCTATATTCCCGATTGCTCCGATCTGGACATTCCCGAGGATGCCGACTACGTCTATATCTGCGAGAATGAAACCATCCACGGTCTGACCTGGAGCAAGCTGCCCAACACCAAGGGTCACACGCTGGTCTCTGACCAGTCCTCCATGTTCCTGTCCAAGCCCTGCAACGTCTCCGACTACGGCATGATCTACGCCGGCGTCCAGAAGAACGTCGGTCCCGCCGGCATGGTCATCGCCATCATCCGTGAGGACCTGATCCGCGAGGACCTCACCGACCTGCCCATTTACCTGCAGTACAGCACCCATGCCAACAACGGCTCCATGTACAATACTCCGAACTGCTGGGCGATTTATTGCTGCGGCAAGGTCTTCAAGTATCTCAAGTCCATCGGCGGCCTTGAGGAGATGCACCGCCGGAACATCGAGAAGGCCAAGGTCTTCTACGATTTCCTGGACAGCTCCAAGATGTTCCGCGGCACCGTCGAGCCCGAGTTCCGCTCCCTCATGAACATCCCCTTCGTCACCGAGTCCAAGGAAAAGGATGCCGAGGTCGTCGCCGCCACGAAGGCTGCAGGCTTCGAGAACCTGAAGGGCCACAAGTCCGTCGGCGGTCTGCGCGCCTCCACCTACAACGCCATGCCCAAGGAAGGCGTCGAGGCTCTGGTCAGCTTCCTGAAGGAATACGAGGCCAGCCACTCCTGATTCGCTTGCCCCTGCGGGAGGAAGGCAAAGCGCTCCCCCCGCAGGAGAGCGCTTTGCTTTTGTGGATTTTTCATAAACTGTACAAAAATTTTTTATCAAGTTAATTTTTTTCATGCAGTTTATAAAAAACTTTTTCCGCTTTCCCCCTTAGAACCCGGTTCCATTTCCCGAGCAGCGTGCTATAATCAGGGAAGAAAGTTTCCCTAGGATAACAAAGGAGATTTGATTTTTATGCGTATTCTCGTTACCGACGGCATGGATAAGACCGCCATGGAGCTGCTCCGCAGCGAAGGCCATGAGGTCGTTGAGCAGTTCTACGCCCCCGAAGAGCTGGGCAAGGCCCTGCGGGAGTTCGATGCCTGTGTCGTCCGTTCCAAAACCAAGGTCCGCGCAGCGCAGATTGATGAGGCCAAGGGCTCTTCCCTGAAGCTCATCATTCGCGGCGGCGTCGGCGTCGACAACATCGACGTGGACTATGCCAAGGAAGCCGGCATCCAGGTCATGAACACCCCCCGCGCGTCCTCTGAGTCCGTCGCGGAGCTGGCCATGGCCCATATGTTCTCCTGTGCCCGCTATATTTCCGTCGCCGGCCACACCATGCGCGAAGGCAAGTGGGAAAAGAAGGCCTACTCCAAGGGCATTGAGCTGAGCGGCAAGACCCTCGGCATCATTGGCTTCGGCCGCATCGGCCAGAAGCTCGGCTCCATGGCCAAGGGCATCGGCATGGACGTCGTCGCTTACGACATCTTCCATGTGCCCGGCATCGAAGAGAAGATGGGCATGAAGTACGTTGAGATGGACGAGCTGCTGGCGAAGTCCGACTTCATCTCCCTGCACACCCCGGCCATCAACGGCGTCAAGCTGATCTCCGCCGAGAACATCGCCAAGATGAAGGACGGCGTCGTGTT
>CALICR010000082.1 GCA_938049125.1 uncultured Clostridia bacterium | reverse complement strand
CCATGCAGAAAGGAAGCGGAGCAATGAGAAATCCCAGCGCGGAGAAACGATGGCGGCGGCGTCTGCCCGGCAGCTATGCCGCAGACGCGCCCCGAACGGTAAATTTGAATATCCGCTGACTGAAAAGGAGAATTTGATATGAAAAAGCATAACCTCATCCGCCGCGCCGCCGCTGCGCTGCTCGGCCTGACCGCCGCCCTGTCCCTGACCGCCTGCGGAAATACCGCCTCCGGCGAGACCGAGAGCAAGGACCTGCCCATCATCGGCGTTGCCCAGTACGGCGAGCACGGTTCCCTGGACAACTGCCGCACCGGCTTCCTCCAGGGCCTCGAGGAGGCGGGCCTCAAGGAAAATGTGGACTACAAGCTGGACTTCCAGAACGCCGGCTTTGACGACTCCATCGACTCCCAGATCGCCCAGAAGTTCGCCGACGAGGACGCGGCACTGATGGTCGGCATCGCAACGCCCTCCGCCGTGGCCTGCTACAACGCCGCCGAGGAGAAGGACATCCCCGTCATCTTCATCGCCGTGACGGACCCCGCGGGCGCGAAGCTCGACAGCGGCAACGTCACCGGCACCTCCGACGTGCTGCCCGTCGAGGGCCAGCTCCAGCTGATCCGGGAGCTTCAGCCCGAGGCCAAGACCATCGGCATCATCTACACCACCAGCGAATCCAACTCCCTCTACTCCATCGGCGTCTACGAGGAGAAGGCCGCGGACTACGGCTTCACCATCGACGCCGTGGCCGTGACGGCCCAGTCCGAGGTTACCCAGGCCGTCGATAAGCTGCTGAGCGACGGTGTGGACTGCCTCTCCAACCTGACGGACAACAATGTCGTCGGCGTCCTCCCGGCCATCCTTGAGAAGACCAACGCCGCGGGCGTCCCGGTCTACGGCTCCGAGGTGGAGCAGGTGAAGCTGGGCTGCGTGGCCGGTGCGGGCCTCGACTATGTGAAGCTCGGCACCCAGACCGGCGCCATGGCCGCGAAAATTCTCAAGGGCGAGAGCACCTGCGCCGACCTGCCCTATGAGATCATTGAGAACTACGACCTCTATGTGAACTCCAAGGCTCTGAGCGAGCTGAACATCACCCTGCCGGACAGCCTGGCTGCCGAGGCCGTGGAGTGCGGCGAATAAAAAACTCCGAGACCGGTGCGGGCGCGTCCCGCACCGCTTCGGCGTTCCCGCGCGGCGGATGAAACCAAGAGGAGGCGGACCCAAATGACGGATCTCATCATCAGCACCCTGACCCAGGGCCTGATCTACGGCCTGGTGGCCTTCGGCGTCTACATCACCTATACGATCCTTGACTTCCCGGACCTGAGCGTGGACGGCACGTTCCCGCTGGGCGCGGCCATCGGGGCCGTGCTGCTGGTGCGGGGCGTGGACCCCTGGCTGGCCCTGGCTGCGGCGGCGGCCGCAGGGACGCTGGCGGGACTGGTGACCGGCGTTATCCACGTGGTGTTCCGCGTCCGGAACCTGCTGGCGGGCATCATCACCCAGACGGCGCTTTTTTCCATCAACCTCCTCATCGCGGGGGCCTCCAATGTGCCCATCGGCCGGGAGGCGGACACCATCTTCTCCGCCGGTCCGGCGGCGCTGCTGGGCGGAATGAGCCTCGGGCTCCGGCGGCTCATCGTCTCGGCCATTCTGGTGCTGGCGGTCAAGCTGCTGCTGGATGCCTACTTCCGCACGAAGTCCGGCCTGCTGCTCCGCGCCGTGGGCGACAACAGCACCCTGGTCACGACGCTGGCGAAGAACATGGGCCGCGTCAAAATTCTGGGCCTCGCCCTCTCCAACGGCCTTGTGGCCCTGGCGGGCGGCGTGGTGTGCCAGGCGGACAAGTCCTTCACCTCCACCATGGGCACAGGCCAGGTCGTCTTCGGCCTCGCCTCCGTCATCATCGGCATTTCGCTGCTGCGGAAGGTGTGCTTCGTGCGCGGCACGACGGCGGTGCTCGTGGGCAGCATCCTCTATAAGGTGTGCATCCAGGCCGCCATGCAGCTGGGCTTCGACCCGTTCATGCTGAAATTCATCACCGCAGTGCTGTTCCTGCTGGTGCTCATCGTATCCGGACGGAAGGGGGAGGCGATCATCCGTGCTTGAGCTTCGAGAGGTCTCCAAGACCTACAACGCCGGGACCGAGAACGAGACCCGGCTCTTCGACCGCTTTTCACTTTCCGTGCCGGACGGCCAGTTCGTCACCATTGTGGGCAGCAACGGCTCCGGCAAGACGACGCTGCTGAACCTCATCTGCGGCTCCGTACCCCTGGACGGCGGCGACGTCCTCGTGGGCGGAAAAAGCATCGCCAGGCTGAAGGACTACCGGCGCTATGCGACCATGGGCCGGGTTTACCAGAACCCTGCCCTCGGCACCTGCCCGAACCTCACCATGCTCGAAAATCTCTCCCTCGCCGAGGGGAAGGGGAGACCGTTTGGTCTTGGCCGCGCCGTGGACAAGCGGCGCATTGAAAGCTACCGCGCGGAGCTGCGCGCCCTGGACCTCGGCCTTGAGGACAAGCTGAACGTGAAGATGGGCAGCCTCTCCGGCGGCCAGCGCCAGGCCGTGGCCCTGCTGATGGCCACCATGACGCCGCTTCAGTTCCTGATCCTCGACGAGCACACGGCGGCTCTGGACCCCAAGACGGCGGAGACCATCATGGCCCTGACGGACCGGGTCGTCCGGGAAAAGCGCCTGACGGCCATGATGGTGACCCACAACCTCCGCCACGCCCTCGAATACGGCGACCGCATCCTGATGCTGAACCGCGGCGGCGTTGTGCTGGACCGGGCAGGCGAGGAGAAGCGGGCTCTCTCCATCGAGACGCTGCTGGACCGCTTCAACCGCATTTCTCTCGAATAACAAAAGCCGGACCCCATTTCAGAATGGGGTCCGGTTTTTCTGCAAAATTTTAAGTTTATTCACATCTCCCGGGGCAAAACTGTGTATGATAGTCGGGAAAGAAAAGAGGGATGCAGTGTGGCGAGAGATCCCTATGAGGTCCTGGGCGTGCCCCACGGCGCGTCGGAGGACGAGATCAAGCAGGCCTACCGGCGTCTGGCCAAGCGCTATCATCCGGACCTCCACCCCGGCGATGCCGAGGCGGCCCGGCGGATGAACGAGATCAACGCGGCTTACGATCAACTGAAGAACCCCGAGGCGTATGCGCGCCAGCAGCAGGCCGAACAGGCCCAGCAGGCCCAGCGCCAGGCGCAGCAGCAGTGGGGAAGCGACCCCTTCGCGGGCTTTTACGGCAATTCCTACGGCCAGGCGGACCCCGGCGGCCAGGAGAACAGCTACTACTATTACTACCAGAGCGGCCCGGAGGACCGGCCCCAGCGGCCCTACCGCCCCTTCCGGTTTCTGCGGCTCGTGGGACTGTTCCTGCTGCTGTCCTGGCTCCTGTCCATGTGCAGCTATGGGCGGCTTTACCGGGGCTATTACAGTCCCTACTATTATAATTACGGCTATCATTACGGCGATTCGGACCAGCAGGACACCGGGACGGCGGACAGCTGGTACAGTACGTCCCAGACGGCGGACCAAGGCTGAAAGGAGGATGCAGAATGTCGAAGATCATCGGAATTGACCTGGGCACCACCAATTCCTGCGTGGCGGTGATGGAGGGCGGCGAGCCCGTCGTCATTCCCAACGCCGAGGGCGGGCGGACGACGCCCTCCGTGGTGGCCTTCTCCAAGACCGGGGAGCGCATGGTGGGTCAGATCGCCAAGCGCCAGGCCGTGACGAACCATGCGCGCACCATCTCTTCCATCAAGCGCGAGATGGGCACGAACTACCGCGTGAAGATCGACGGGAAGCAGTATCTGCCCCAGGAGATCTCCGCCATGATCCTCCAGAAGCTCAAGGCCGACGCCGGGGCCTACCTCGGCGAGCCGGTGACCGACGCGGTCATCACGGTCCCGGCCTACTTCACCGACGCCCAGCGCCAGGCCACAAAGGACGCGGGCAAGATTGCCGGGCTGAACGTCCAGCGCATCCTCAATGAGCCGACGGCGGCGGCCCTGGCCTACGGCGTGGACAAGGAGCAGAGCCAGAAGATCATGGTCTACGACCTGGGCGGCGGCACCTTTGATGTCTCCATCCTGGATATCTCCGCCGGTGTCATTGAGGTCATGGCTACGGCGGGCAACAACCACCTGGGCGGCGACGACTTCGATGCCGCGGTGACGGAGCACCTGGTGGCTCGCTTCAAAAAGGAGCACCGGGTGGACCTGAAAAAAGACCCCGTGGCCCTGGAGCGGGTCCGGGAGGCTGCGGAAAAGGCGAAGATCGAGCTTTCCGCCATGAGCACGACGCAGATCAACCTGCCCTACCTGGCCGTGGGCCGGGACGGTCCGCTGCACATGGAGGAGACCCTGACCCGCGCCGAGTTCAACGAGCTGACGAGCCACCTGGTCCAGGCGACCCGGGAACCGGTGCGCCAGGCCATGAATGACGCGGGCGTGACGGCCGCGGATATCTCCAAGGTCCTGATGGTCGGCGGCTCCTCGCGCATCCCGGCGGTACAGGACCTGGTGCGTCTGGTCACGGGCCGGGAACCCTTCAAGGGCATCAACCCCGACGAATGCGTCGCCATGG
The DNA here is from genome assembly GCA_938049125.1 of uncultured Clostridia bacterium. GTDB lineage: Bacteria > Bacillota > Clostridia > Oscillospirales > Oscillospiraceae > RGIG3159. The sequence goes on along the minus strand of CALICR010000082.1, from coordinate 10,789 downwards.
GCGCGTGCCTCCAGGGCGGCGTCCTCTCGGGCACCGTCAAGGGACTGCTGCTCCTGGACGTGACGCCGCTGTCCCTGGGCATCGAGACCATGGGCGGTGTCTGTACCCGGGTCATCGAGCGCAACACCACGCTGCCCATCCGGAAGAGCCAGATCTTCACGACGGCGGCGAACTTCCAGAGCTCCGTGGACGTCCACGTGCTCCAGGGCGAGCGGCCCATGGCCCGGCAGAACAAGGAGCTGGGCCGCTTCCGGCTGACGGGCATCCGGCGCGCCATGCGCGGCGTGCCGCAGATCGAGGTGACCTTCGCCATCGACACCAACGGCATCGTCAATGTCTCGGCCCGGGACCTCGACACGGGCCGTGCCCAGGACATTACCATCACCGCCACCTCCAACATGAGCCAGGCGGACATCGAGCGGGCGGTCCGCGACGCCCAGCAGTACGCCGCGGAGGACCAGAAGACCCGGGAGGACGCCCGGCTTCGGGACCGTGCCGAGCAGATGCTCTACCGTGCGGCGTCTGGAAAGCTGCCAAAAGAGGAGAAGGACCGCAAGGCCCGAATTAATGAGTGCAGCAAGCGCCTCAAGAAGGCACTCCGCCAGAATGACGCGGCGGAGATCACGGTCTGCTGCACTGAGCTGGAGGACCTGCTGGGCAGCACGGCGGGACCGGAACTTTAACATGGATCGGCAGCCCCGGCACGGAGGACCCGTGCCGGGGCATTCTGCACCTTGCAAATCCGCCGCGCTTGGGCTAAAATGGAGGAAAACCGCGGCAGGGGGGCGATGGGCATGATCTCGGACGAAACGGCGTACCGGCAGTACCTCGGCGGCGACGAGGCCGCCGCCGCCGTGCTGGTCGAGCGCTATGGCGACGCCCTGACCTGCTACCTCGGCGGCTGGGTCCGGGACGTCCAGGAGGCGGAGGACCTGATGATCGAGGCCTTCTCCCGGATGTTTGCCAAGGCCCGCCCCATCGGCGGCGACGGGAGCTTCCGGGCCTATCTCTATAAGACGGCGCGGAGCCTGGCTCTGCGCCACGGACAGAAGAACCGCCTGCCCTTTCTCCGGCTGGAGGAGCTTCCCTTCGAGCTGGCCGGCGGCGAGGCGGCGGACGCGGCGCTGCTGTGCCGGGAGCGGGACCGGCGGCTCTACGCCGCCATGAACGCGCTGAAGCCGGAGTACCGGGAGGCCCTGTTCCTCGTCTACTTTGAGGACCTGAGCTACCGCGACGCGGCGGCGGTCCTCGGAAAGAACGAGCAGCAGATCACGAATCTGATCCACCGGGGTAAGCAGAGCCTGAAGACCATCCTGGAACGGGAGGGATTTTCCTATGCGGACGAATGAAGAGCGCCTCCGCCGCATCGGACGGCGCACGGCGCAGCTCCGGCGGGCGCGGCAGAGACGGCGGCAGCGGGCGCTGGACGCGGTCTGCGTCGGGGCCTGCCTGCTGCTGGTGGCGGCCCTGGGCCTTGCCATGCCCGGCTGGACGGCGCAGCCCGCCGCGGCGGGCGGGACCTCGGTGCCCGGCGCAGCCAGCCTCGTGGCGGAGCACGCGGCGCTGGGCTACATCCTGATGGGCCTCCTCTGCTTCCTGCTGGGCGTCACGGTGACGGTGCTGCTGTTCCGCCTGCGCCGCCGGGTCGAGGACCGGGAACGGGACCGCCGGGACGGGGAGGACCGCGATGAGCTTTGAGCTGCTGGACAACCTCGGCCAGGTGGCCCTGCTGGGCGGCGCATCCGTCGCCGCCGGGGCGCTGGCCCTGCGGGACCGGGACCGGCGCTGCTTCATTCTCGCGCTGGCCTACGCCTGCTTCGCCATGGGCACGCTGTTCTATGTGCTCTACCTCGCCATCTTCGGCCGGGTGCCCCAGGTGTTCTACGTCTCGGAGCTGTCCTGGCTGGCGTCCTACCTCTTTTATCTCTCGCTGGAGATCCTGCGGGCGGAGCGGCAGCGCGTCCGCTTCGCCGGGCTGCCCGCCCTGGGCGCGGCGGCGCTGGCGGCGGCCAGCCTGCGCGTCCGTATCTTCGGGCCGTCCTGGCTTATGGCCGGGCTGTTCGCCCTTACGGCGGGGGCCATCGTCTACCTGGCCCTCTACCGCCTCCGGCAGGGACCGGGGCCGCGGGCCGTGGACGCGGTGCTGCTCTGCTGCGTCGTGCTCCAGGTGGCGCTCTATGCGGTCTCGGACTTCACCCGGGACTACACGCGCTTCAACGCCTATTTTGCGGTGGACCTGCTGCTCACGGCGGCCTTCCTGGCCCTGCTGCCGCTGAGCCGCCGGGAGGTGCGCGGGATATGACCTACATCGAGAACATCTTCGTCTGCCTGGCGGTGCCCATGCTGCTCTCCCTGCTGTTCACGGCGGGGCGGGCGCGGCGGTTCACGGGCTTTCTGGTCCTCGGCATGGCGGTCTGCCTGCTCGCGGCCTACGTCAGCAGCTTTTTCATGGGCCTCTACGGCGCGGACGCCGCCGTCACGGCCATCGAGATCACCCCGGTCTGCGAGGAGACCATGAAGCTGCTGCCGCTGCTCTTCTACTTCCTCATCTTCGAGCCGGAGCCGCGGGAGCTGCCCGGCGCGGCCATCGCCCTGGCCGTGGGCTTTGCCACCTTCGAGAACGCCTGCTACCTGACGGAAAATGGGGCGGCGGACCTCGCGTTCCTGCTGGTCCGCGGCGTCTCCGCCGGGGCGCTGCACATTCTCTGCGGCATCCTTTCGGGCTTCGGCATCTCCTACGTGTTCCGCCGCCGCTGGCTGGCGTTGACGGGCACCGTGGGCATCTTCGGGGCCTGCACCGGCTTCCACGCCATCTATAACCTCCTTGTTTCCGCCGACGGGGCCTGGCGGACCGCGGGCAGCGTCTTCCCCTCGGCGCTCATCGTCTGCCTCTACCTCGGAAAGCACCTCCTGCCGCGGCTGCGGCGGAAAATTCGGACCTGATCTGAGCCGTCCCTCCGGACGGCTCAAATTTTTTTGCTTTTTTTCAAATTCAGGTGAAAGGATTTTCTCCGCACGGTATTTATAGAAACAGAAACCATCGGAGAGGAGGGGAGCGCCATGACCGGACGCACGGAGGCCCGGCTGCGGGCCATCCGCCGCAGGACCCGGGCCAGAAGACGGCGGCTGGACCGCCGCGCCTGCGCCGCGCTGGCCATGCTGAGCCTGCTGCTCCTCACCGGCATCGGGACGCTCCTGCGGAGCGTGCAGGGGCCGGGCCTCGGGACGGTGGCGGGCGGCTCCGGCGCACTGCTGCTGCGCAGCGGCGCGGGGGCCTATGTCACCGTCGGCGTCGCCGCCTTTGCCCTGGGCGTCCTGCTCGCCGTGCTCTGCATCCGCAGAAGCCGCCATCCGGACCGCCGCACGGACCGTGCGGAAGAAAGAGAGGAACTGTTATGAAAAAGAGAACACTCTGCCTGCTGCTCCTGCTGGTGCTGACGCTGGCGCTGCTGGCGATCCCCGCCTTCGCCGCGGGCGAAGTCGAATGCCCTTCCTGTAAAAACAGCTTCTATGTATCGCGTGTGAACGGCAAATATATCTCGCAGGGAGACGGCGGGCACCGTGCCGCATACACCTGTTCCGACTGCCGTTACAACGGAAGCCCGATTAAGTTTGCAGCCGGAGAGACGCTTCCGCACACGCTTTTCCTGAAATCCGAGGGCGGCAAATACTGGAGCGAATGCTCGGAATGCGGCTATCAGACATATAAAAGCACCGTACCGCCTGTCACATGCAGGAGAGGTCATACCGATGTCACGCGCATGGAAGGTCGATACGCTACAAATTTTAATGATGTATATCACTACCCGGTGTACACCTGCAATACCTGCGCCTCGTACACGACAGAAGCGTATAATTATTTTTATGACAAGAGCACTCCGGTGCCGCATACCTTCACGTGGGAGTGGATGGACGGAGCGTATGTACAGATGTGCAAGATCTGCGACTACTATCGGAGTTCCAGCAGGATCAGCCTGACCATTCAGGGCGCGGACCGCGTCTGCGTCACCCAGAAGTACACCTACTCCTTCACCCTCCCGGCGGGCATCACCGACTTCGAGACGGGCTATGAGGCCCCGATGAAGGGCGGCGAGCTGAGCGCCACCGAGGAAAACGGCGTTTACACCGTCGAGATGGAGCCGGAATGGTACGACGACAGCTCCAGCACCTTCGTCGTCAGCGTCATCGTGAGGACGGCGGACGGCACGCCCCTCAAGTTTGAAAAGACCGTGACCCTGCTGGCAAGCCATGTAGAGGGCACGGCGGCGACCTGCACGACGCCCGCGGTCTGCGCCGTCTGCGGCGCGTCCTACGGCGATGTCGATCCGGAGAACCACACCGGCACGGCGCAGTGGAGCATCACGCCCACCCGTCACGGGAAGCTCTACGACTGCTGCAGCGCCGTTGCCATGGCGGATGCGCCGCACAACTGGGAAAACGGCGTCTGCAAGGACTGCGGCGCGTCCTGCCTCCACGACGGCGGCGAGGCCACCTGCACTGACCCTGCGGTCTGCGCCCTCTGCGGTCTTTCCTACGGCGACGCGGCTCCCAACAACCATGCTCTGAAGCACGTCGAAGCCAAGGAAGCCACGACCGATGCGGCGGGCAACACCGAATACTGGACCTGCGAGCGCTGCGGCAAGTGCTTCACCTCCAAGGAGGCCGTCGAGGAGCTTGCGCCGGCCGACACGGTGATCCCGAAGAAGGAGCCGGAGAAGCAGCCGGAGCAGAAACCCGAGAAGGAACCGGAAAAGGAACCCGAGAAGCAGCCGGAGAAGGAACCGGAAAAGAAGCCGGAGCCCGAGAAGAAGACCGAGCCGAAGGAGACGGACGTGCCGAAGACCGGCGACGACGCATCCCCGGTCCTCTGGGCGGCGCTGCTGCTGGTGGCCGGCGTCGGCATGGCCGCGGTGGGCCTGACCAGAAAAAAGAAGCACGAGACGGAATGACCGTCCGACGCGTCACGGGCGGCGGGGGAGACCCCGCCGCCCCCTTTTGCGTCCACGGCCCTGCCCGAGGTTGAATCGGCGGGCCGCCTGTGGTATGATAGGAGCGCTGAGAAAAAATTAAAAGGAGCGGATCCCCATGAATCAAGCCCTGTTTACCTACATCGAACACTGCCCGACGCCCTATCAGGCCGTGGCCCATACGGCGGCGCTGCTGCGCGAGGCCGGCGCCGCGGAGCTGGGCGAGCAGAACGCCTGGCGGCTGGAGCCGGGGAAGACCTACTATGTGACCCGGAACGGCTCGTCCCTCATCGCCTTCCGCCTGCCGGAGGCGGCGGAGTTCCCGGGCTTCCTCATGACGGCGGCCCACTGCGACAGCCCCTGCTTCAAGCTGCGGGAGGACGCGGAGGCCGAGAGCGGCGGCTATGTGCAGCTCAGCGCCGAGAAGTACGGCGGGATGCTCTGCGCCAGCTGGATGGACCGGCCCCTGTCCGCGGCGGGCCGCGTCTTGGTGCGCACGGACGCGGGCGTGGAGAGCCGCCTCTGCGACCTCCGGGAGCCGGTGGCCCTCATCCCCAACGTGGCCATCCACATGAACCGCAAGGCCAACGACGGCATGGCCTACAACGCCGCCGTGGACCTCCAGCCCCTCTACGGCCTCGGCGGCAGCAAGGGGAGCTTCCGGACGCGCATCGCCGAGGCCGTGGGCGCGGACGAGGCGGACGTGCTGGCCTCGGACCTCTTCCTCTACAATCCCCAGCCCGGCGTCCAGTGGGGCGAGCTCATCTCTGCCCCGCGGCTGGACGACCTCCAGTGCGCTTTCGCGTCGCTGACGGCCTTCCTGCGGGCGGACCCCGGCGAGAACGCCGTGGTCTACTGCCTCTTTGACAACGAGGAGGTGGGCAGCGAGACGAAGCAGGGCGCGGCCTCCACCTTCCTGCGCGACGTTCTTGAGCGCATCAGCGCCGCCCTCGGCGGCACGGCGGAGACGCTGCGGCGGCAGATCGCCGGGAGCTTCCTCGTCTCCTGCGACAACGCCCACGCGGTCCACCCCAACCACCCGGAGTACGGGGACAAGACCCACCCGGTGCGCCTGAACGGCGGCGTCGTGCTCAAGCACAACGCGGCCCAGCGCTATACGACGGACGCCGTCTCCGGGGCCGTCTTCCGCAGCGTCTGCGCGGCGGCGGGCGTGCCGGTGCAGGACTACGTGAACCGGCCCGACATCGCCGGCGGCTCCACCCTCGGCAACATCGCCAACACCCAGGTGTCCCTCAACACCGCGGACATCGGCCTCGGCCAGCTCGCCATGCACTCGGCCTTCGAGACCGCAGGCGCGGCGGACACGGCGTACCTTGTTCGGGCGCTCAAGGCCTTCTTTGAGACGCCCCTGCGCATGGAGCGGGACGGCGTCTACCGGCTGGCCTGATGCGATTAAAGAATTCTTAAGGAATTCGCGGCTTTTATCTTAAAGCCTTTTCCGCTAGACTAGGGGCGAGAGGTGAAGGAAATGTACCACATTCTGATCTGCGACGACGACCGCGACATCGTCAAGGCGCTGCGCATCTATCTGTCCGCCGGGGACTACCGGATCTTCGAGGCCTACACCGGCCGGGAGGCCATCGACACGGTCCGGCGCGAGCACATCGACCTGGTCCTCATGGACATCATGATGCCGGAGCTGGACGGCATCTCCGCCACGGAGAAGCTCCGGGAGGAGACGAACGTCCCCATCCTGCTGCTGACCGCCAAGAGCGAGAGCAGCGATAAGATCCTCGGCCTGAACGTCGGCGCGGATGACTACATCACGAAGCCCTTCGACCCCATGGAGGTCCTGGCCCGGGTCCGCTCCCAGCTCCGGCGCTATACGATGCTGGGCGGCGCGGCGGCCAAGCCTGCGGTGCTCCGCCTCGGCGGCATCGCCCTGGACGACGAGACAAAGCAGGTCACCCTCGACGGGGAACCGGTGAGCTTGACGCCCATCGAGTATGACCTGCTCAAGTTCCTGCTGGAGCATCCGGGTAAGGTCTTCTCCTCCAAGGAGCTCTATGAGCGCGTCTGGCGCGAAAGCCCCTTGGGCAGCGAGGGCGTCGTTGCGGTGCATATCCGTCACCTCCGCGAAAAACTGGAGATCACCCCGTCGGACCCGCGCTACCTCAAGGTCGTGTGGGGCCGGGGGTACAAGCTGGAGGGGAAGGCATGAAAACAAAGCTCAGCTCCCGCACCTGGGCCAAGGTCCTGGCGGCGGTGCTCCTGCTGGTCAGCCTGGTGCTGGGTGGGGCCGCAGCGGCGGGCTTCGCCGCCTGCGCAGGTATGAATTACTATTCGGAGACGCCAAGCAGCTATTATGAGAGCAAGCTCTATTCGAACCGCATCGTTGAGCTGGCCCGGGAGATTGCGGATACGGTCCACTACGGCGGCCAGGACCAGGCGAAGCAGGTCCTCGAGAACTTCTATACGCGGTCCAACACCAACGCCTACATTCAGGTGTACAGCAGCCTTGGCGTCTGCATCCTGGAAAACGAGGCCCCAGAGAGGATCGCGACCCGGAGCGTCCGGGAGTACACATTTGGATACGATATGTCCGACGTATACACGGACTACTACGGCGATCACTACGAGTACGACACAGGCAGCTATGAGGTCTACGAGCGCAGCGGAGGCCCGACAGAGGTCACAGTGCGCATCTCCCTGGCCTGGCCCCAGTCGGTGAACGACGGCTTCGCTCGGGACCGCGATATCCTGAACCGGCTCTATGACGCACGGTTCCTGTTCATCGGCGTCGGCGCAGCGGCTGCACTGCTGGCCCTCGTCTCGGTCGTGTTCCTCTTCTGCGGCGCGGGACACCGGGCGGGCGTGGAGGGCATCGTCCTGACCCCATTGGACAAAGTTCCGCTGGATCTGCTGCTCATCGCCGCAGTCGGTCTCCTCGGCCTGGTCGCAGACATCGGTCTTTGGTCCTGGCGGGGCCTGCTGATTTGTGCTGCCTACGGGCTGCTGTGCTTCCGGCTGCTGCTCTCCTTCGCGGTGCGCTGCAAGGGCAAGTGCCTCTGGAGCAACCTGCTGGTGCGGAAGCTCTGGAAGCTGCTTCTCCGGGCGCTGAGGGCCGTGGGGCGCGCCCTGCGGCAGGTCTACGGTCTCCTGCCCATGCTGGGCAAGAGCGCCGCGGTGATCCTCGCGGCGACGGTGCCGGAGCTGCTGCTGGTCGTGCTGACCTTTGCGAACGGGTCCCTGTTCTACGGGCAGCTGCTCGTGCTCTATAATCTCGCGCTGCTGGCGGGCATCTTCTTCGGCGTACTCCAGATGAAGCGGCTCCGGGAGGCGGGGCAGAGGCTGGCGGGCGGCGACTTCGACTACAAGGTCGATACGTCCCGGATGTACTGGGAGTTCCGCCGTCACGGCGAAAACCTAAACTCCATCGGCGCGGGCATGGCCATCGCCGTGGAGCAGCGCATGAAGTCGGAGCGCCTCAAGACCGAGCTCATCACCAACGTGTCCCACGACATCAAGACGCCCCTGACGTCCATCATCAACTACACGGACCTGCTCCAGCGCCCGGAGCTGACGGAGGCGGAGCGGGCGGAATACCTCGAGGTGCTGGGCCGCCAGTCCCGGCGGCTCAAGAAGCTGACCGAGGATCTGGTGGAGGCCTCCAAGGCGTCCACGGGCAACATCCAGACGAACCTTGCGCCCACCAACGTGGAGGAGCTTATCAACCAGGCCGTGGCCGAGTATTCTGAGCGGCTCCAGGCCGGACGGCTGGAGCCGGTGGTCTCCGTGGAGCGGCCGGACCTCACGGCCCTGGCTGACGGGCGGCTGCTCTGGCGGGTCCTCGATAATCTGCTGGGCAACGCCGTCAAGTATGCCCTGGCGGGCACCCGGGTCTATCTCGACGCCCGAACCGACGGTGACCGCGTGCGCATCTCCGTGAAGAACATTTCCCGGGAGCCGCTGAACATCTCCGCCGACGAGCTGATGGAGCGCTTTGTCCGCGGCGACGCATCCCGGACCACCGAGGGCAGCGGCCTCGGCCTCAACATTGCCCGGAGCCTCACGGCGCTCCAGCAGGGCACCTTCGACATCACCGTGGACGGGGACCTCTTCCGGGCCGACATCCGCCTGAAGCCGGGGGAGGCGTAAAAAAATCCGCCGCCGGACCCAATCGGTCCGGCGGCGATCTCTCTGTTTATTTCAGTGGGACATTGCTCAGCGTTTCGGCGGTCTCCCGGAGGAAGTCCGTCATGCCGCCGAGCTGCTCCTGGAGCGCGGCGAGCTGGGCCGAGACGGAGGCGGTCATGGCTCCGAGGCCGTCCTGGTCCCCGCCCAGCCGGGCGGAGGCGGAATGGAGCAGGTCCTGCATGGTGCGCCGGGCCGTCTCCAGCTTTTCGGTGGCCTCGGCCTCCAGGGCGGCGGCGTGCGCCTTGGCCTCGGCCACGATGGCCTCGGCCCGGGCGCGGGATCCGGCCTCGATGTCGGCGGCCTTGGCGGCGGCGCTGCGCTCCGCGGCCTCGGCGCGGCGGTAGGCCTCCAGCTCCTTCTGGGGCAGCGGCGGCTCCTCGGGCTTCTCCGGGGCAGCGTCTGCCGGGCGGGCATCGAGCTTGGCCAGCAGGCTCCGATTCTCGGTCCGGAGCCGGTCCCGCTCCTCGGCGGCGCGGCTGGCCTCGGTCTGGGCCGCGAGCAGGGCGCTCTTGTGCGCCTCGGTCAGATTTTGAAGGTAGACGACGACGTCGCTGCGGTTGAAGCCGTTCAGCGCGCTCCGGAACTGATAATCCATCCTGATCTCTCCCATTTCTTGCGTTTCTCCCTTTATACCACAGTTTCGGCAAAAACGCAAGAGAAGGGAAGAAAACGCCGAAAAAGGACTTGACAAATCGCGGCGCGCTGATTATAATACAAAAGTCTTCTGCGGGTGTAGCTCATCTGGTAGAGCGCCACCTTGCCAAGGTGGAGGTAGCGAGTTCGAGCCTCGTCACCCGCTCCAGCAGAACAGGCTCTTGCCAATCGGCGAGGGCTTGCTTTTTTATGTCCGGCAGACCGGAGGGATTATGAAATTCCCGGCAGCTTCGCTTGCATTTCCGGGAAAAGCCTGTATAATAAAAATGTGCCTGTGGGCACACCGGCGGCTTTCGCCGGGATTACAAGTTCACAACCGCAGACAGTCCCGTCCGGGCTTTCCGGACAGGCGGAATGGGGTGCAACGCCCCGCGAGTGGGTCACTGTGAAGCCGCCCGGTCCCAGACCGGTGCGGATAAGTCAGATACGCCGGACTGCCTGCTGCGGCTCCTGCCTACACCGGGACTGCCATGGACGGAATTTCTGCGTCTGCGTGGCCGAACTGGGCTGTGCAGACGTTTTTTGCATCCGCGTGCGGATGCGGACGAACACGGCACGGGCGCGCTGTGAATGGGACGAAAGAGGTGACGCCTGCTGCGGCGCCAAAATAAAAACGCACGGCTGTGAGGCCGGGCAGTCGGAAGAACCGATGCCCAGAGCGGCTGCGGACCCGAAGCGGGACGCGGCGCTCCGGGTATTTTTTTGTGCGCGGCACTGGAACAACGCGGCCCCAAGTCCGCCCGGACGGGCGGCGGAAATTCAGAAGGAGATGAAAAATATGCAGACAAGATCCGCCTCGCGCGGGATCCGGCTCCTCGCCCTCCTGCTGGCGCTGATGCTGCTGGTGAGCCTGATGCCCATCAGCGTTCTGGCCGCCTCGAAGGCCGTGCCGGAGAAGATCACGCTGGTCGGCAGCGACGAAGCGCTCGAGTATGAGTATGTGGACGATCTGATTTATTCCTGGGAGGATATTCCCCGCTATAAGGTCTATGTCCCCACCGGGACCACGA
>CALICR010000081.1 GCA_938049125.1 uncultured Clostridia bacterium | reverse complement strand
TCCCTACACGACGCTCTTCCGATCTGCGCCGGACCTTTGCAAAGGTCCGGCGCGGCGTTTCTTTGTTATTCGGCCCAGAAGGCCCAGAGGTTTCCGATCTGCGTTGAGAGGGTGTCATAGTCCCAGAGCTGCTCGCTCCGGAGCTCGCTGTTGGGGTCATTCAGCCGGAACTTCCCGTCCTCCACGCCCGTCAGCACGAGGAAGTGGCCCGCGGTGGTGAAGTCGCCGGGCAGCATACTGCAAACGATGGGGTGCCCGGCCTCCAGCTCCTGCTTTATGGTGGCCTCGTCCAGGGGCAGCTCCCGGCTCGCAAGGCCAAATTCCGTGCAGCCCTCGGTCATCAGCGTCCAGGTGCTTCCAGCGCCCGCCGCATAGTAGCCGTTTTCTTCCGCATAGTCCGCCACAACGCGGGGCGTGACGGTATTGTCCCCGGTCAGTCCCACCGCCACCATGGAGATGCAGGTGGGACCGCAGCCGGTGACGGCCAGGAAATCCGAGCCGTAGATCGTGTAGCCCCAGCGCTCGTCCCACTGGAGCAGCAGAGGGATCTCACCTTTTTTCACGCGCCCCACGGTCTTCGCCGGGGCGTCGTTTTTATGCTTTGGGTAGCCCGAGACGAAGTCCAGGGTCTCCGCGTTCCGGGAGAGGAGCTGGAGCAGACTGGTTGGGTACTTCTCCCGCTGCTCCAGAATTTTCCGGACCGATGAATTCGACTCCGCCGCCGTCTCCAGGGCCGTTTCGGTATCGGTGTCCAACGCCGCCTCCGCGCCGGAGGGGCTGGCCGCCGGGGTGCCGTATGTATTGGGGGCCGTCCATTCGTCCGCCTCCCGGCGGCTGCGATCCGCGTTCCGGATCAGCGCCACGCCGCCCGCCACCAGCAGCGCCAGCAGCACGAGCGGCAGCGCGCTCCGGCGCGGTTTCTTCGTCTGATATTTTCCTGTCGGCTTTGCGTGCATGGAAATTCTCTCCTTTGGATCAGCTATCCTCTATTATACACCCGCCGTCATCATATTTCCCACAGAATTGCATCCGAATTGTATCTTCGCCCGAAGAACGTTCGTTTCTCTCCGGCTGTACTTTCCGTCCCCGGCATGGTATAATAGCAGGGAACCGGCCCGGTCCGGGAAGGAGGAACACGAGATGGATTTCAAGCTGCACAGCACCTACCGCCCCACGGGCGACCAGCCCCAGGCCATTGAAAAGCTGGTGAAGGGCCTGGAGCTGGGCCTCAACGAGCAGGTGCTCCTGGGCGTCACCGGCTCCGGCAAAACCTTCACCATGGCCAACGTCATCGCCGCCGCCAACCGGCCCACGCTGGTGCTGGCCCACAACAAAACGCTGGCGGCCCAGCTCTGCTCCGAGTTCCGGGATCTGTTCCCGGAGAACGCCGTGGAATACTTCGTCTCCTACTACGACTACTACCAGCCCGAGGCCTACATCGCCCACACGGACACCTATATCGAAAAGGACGCCTCCACCAACGACGAGATCGACCGGCTGCGCCTCAGCGCCACCTGCTCGCTGCTGGAGCGGCGGGACGTCATCGTCGTCTCCTCGGTGTCCTGCATCTACGGCCTGGGCGAGCCGGACGACTTCGCCAAGATGATGATTTCCCTGCGCCCCGGCCAGACCTGCGACATCTCGGACCTCAGCGCCCGCCTCATCGAGAGCCGCTATGAGCGCAACGACGTCAACTTCGTCCGCAACAACTTCCGCATCCGCGGCGACACCGTGGACATCTACCCGGCCTACTGGACGGGCCGCGCCATCCGCGTCGAGTTCTTCGGCGATGAGATCGACCGCATCTCCCAGATCAACGCCGTCACCGGTATGCCGGAGCGCATACTGACCCACGTCTGCATCTACCCCGCCAGCCACTATGTCACGCCCAAGGACAAGATGGCCCGGGCCACCGCCGAGATCCTGAAGGAGATGGACGAGCGCGTGGCCTGGTTCAAGGCCCACGACAAGCTGCTGGAGGCCCAGCGCATCCAGCAGCGCACCATGTACGACGTGGAGATGATGCGCGAGGTGGGCTTCTGCTCCGGCATCGAAAACTATTCCCGGATCATCTCCGGCCGCGCCCCCGGCTCCGCGCCCATGACGCTGCTGGACTATTTCCCCAAGGACTTCCTCCTCTTTGTGGACGAGAGCCACGTCACGCTGCCCCAGGTCCGCGCCATGTACGCCGGGGACCGGGCGCGCAAGGAGAGCCTCGTCAACTACGGCTTCCGCCTGCCCTCGGCCTTCGACAACCGGCCCCTCAACTTCGAGGAATTCCAGCAGCGCATCCATCAGGCGATCTACGTCTCCGCCACGCCCGCGGAATTCGAGCTGTCCCGGGCCGGGCAGGTGGCAGAGCAGGTCATCCGCCCCACGGGCCTGCTGGACCCGGAGGTCACGGTCCGGCCCATCGACGGGCAGATCGACGACCTCATCGGCGAGATCAACGGGGTCGTGGCCGGGGGAGAGCGCGTGCTCGTCACCACGCTGACCAAGAAGATGGCCGAGGATCTGACGACCTATCTCCAGAATTCCGGCATCCGCGTGCGCTATATGCACTCGGACATCGGAGCCATGGAGCGCATGGAGATCATCCGCGACCTGCGCATGGCGAAGTTTGACGTCCTCGTGGGCATCAACCTGCTGCGCGAGGGCCTCGACCTGCCGGAGGTCAGCCTCATCGCCATCCTCGACGCCGACAAGGAGGGCTTCCTCCGCTCCGAGACCAGCCTGATCCAGACCATCGGCCGCGCCGCGCGCAACGCCAACGGCCGCGTCATCATGTACGCCGACCACAGGACCGCCGCCATGCGCGCCGCCATCGACGAGACGGAGCGCCGCCGCGGCATCCAGCAGGCCTACAACGAGGCCCACGGCATCGTGCCCAAGACCATCGTCAAGCCGGTGCAGGAGCTGATCGAGATCTCGAAGGAGGCCGGGGAGGCCCGGCGCAAGGACGGCGTGAAGATGACCGCCGCCGAGCGCCAGCGCGAGATCGACCGGCTGGAAAAGGAAATGAAGAAGGCCGCCAAGATGATGGAGTACGAGTATGCCGCCGTGCTGCGCGACCAGATTATCGAGCTGCGCGGCGTCAAGAAGTGAGGAGGCCCCAGGTCTGAGTCCTGGACCGTCCGCTTCTGCGGCGGCTTCTCCGGCAGGGGCCGGGACCGGCCCGGCGAGGAGATCAAGCCGGACCGCCGCTTTCCCTGGGCAGGGGAGCGCCAGCGCATCCCCGCCGTCTACCGCTGCGCCCGCCGGACCCGCGATCCCCGCAGGACCTCTTTCGAGGTCCTGTTTTTTTCATAATTCTTCCCAGAAATTTTGTTGGTTGACGGGACTTGACAGATACCCCTCTGGGGTATATATTGAAGCTGCAAACAGGGAGGTGAAGCGCATGGACGAACAATGCTGCAGCCATAAGACCAAGGAGCGCGGCGAGGCCGAGTACAAGGACCTGATCCACCGGCTGAACCGCATCGAGGGCCAGGTCCGCGGCGTGCGGGGCATGGTGGAGAAAAACGCCTACTGCACCGACATTCTGACCCAGGTCGCCGCCATCAACGCCGCGCTGAACAGCTTCAACAAGGTGCTGCTGGCGAATCACATCCGCACCTGCGTGGCCCAGGACATCCGGGACGGCAAGGACGAGGCCACCGAGGAGCTGGTCGCCACGCTGCAAAAGCTGATGAAATAAGCCGCGTTTCCGCGTAATTTCCCGAAAACCGGCAAAGCTATTCCGAATCCAAGCAATTCGGACCCAAGGAGGAGGAAATAAATGAAACAATTCAATGTGACGGGCATGAGCTGCGCCGCATGCAGCGCCCGGGTGGAGAAGGCGGTCTCCAAGGTGCCGGGCGTCACGTCCTGCTCCGTCAGCCTGCTGACGAACTCCATGGGCGTTGAGGGCACGGCGGCGGACAGCGCCATTGTCGCCGCCGTTCAGGCTGCGGGCTACGGCGCGTCTCCCAAGGACGCCGCCGCAAAGGCCCGGACTGCCGAGGACCCGCTGGCGGACCGGGCGACACCGGCGCTGCGCCGGAGGCTGTTCTGGTCCCTGGGCTTCCTGCTGGTGCTCATGTATTTCTCCATGGGCCATATGATGTGGGGCTGGCCGCTGCCCGCCTTCTTCGCGGACAACCACGTGGCCATGGGCCTTGTGCAGCTCCTGCTGGCCGCCATCGTCATGGTCATCAACCAGAAATTCTTCGTCAGCGGCTTCAAAGGCCTGATCCACCGCGCGCCGAACATGGACACGCTGGTGGCCCTCGGCTCCGCCGCCGCCTTCGTCTACAGTACCTACGCCCTCTTCGCCATGACCGGGGCCCAGCTCGCCGGGGATGACGCCGCCGTCATGCGCTATATGCACGACCTCTACTTCGAGTCGGCGGCCATGATCCTGACGCTCATCACCGTGGGCAAGATGCTGGAGGCCCGCTCCAAGGGCAAGACCACCGATGCGCTCCGCAGCCTCATGAAGCTGGCGCCCAAGACCGCCGTGGTCCTGCGCGACGGCGTGGAGACCGAGGTACCCGTCGAGCAGGTGCGCCGGGGCGACGTCTTTGTCGTCCGCCCCGGCGAGAACATCCCCGTGGACGGCGTCGTCCTTGAGGGCAGCAGCGCCGTCAACGAGGCGGCCCTCACCGGCGAGAGCATCCCCGTGGACAAGGCCCCGGGCGACGGCGTATCCGCCGCCACGGCCAACCAGTCCGGCTACCTCCGCTGCGAGGCCACCCGGGTCGGCGAGGACACGACGCTCTCCCAGATCATCCGGATGGTCAGCGACGCCGCGGCCACCAAGGCCCCCATCGCCAAGGTGGCGGACAAGGTCTCCGGCGTCTTCGTGCCCGCCGTCATCGGCATCGCCGCGGTGACGCTGGCGGTGTGGCTGCTGCTGGGCCGCCCCTTCGGCTACGCTCTGGCACGCAGCATCTCCGTGCTGGTCATCAGCTGCCCCTGCGCCCTGGGCCTCGCCACGCCCGTGGCCATCATGGTGGGCAACGGTCTTGGCGCGAAAAACGGCATCCTCTTCAAGACCGCCGTCTCCCTGGAGCAGACGGGCAAGGTGCAGGTCGTGGCGCTGGACAAGACCGGCACCATCACCCGCGGCGAGCCGCGGGTCACGGATCTCTGCCCCGCGCCGGGCATGACGGAGGAGGGTCTGCTCCGACTGGCCTACGCCCTGGAGCAGCGCAGTGAGCATCCCCTGGCCCGGGCCATCGTCCGGGAGGCCGAGGCGCGGAAGCTGGAGGCCCTGGACGTGGCGGACTTTGCCGCCCTGCCGGGCAACGGTCTCACCGCCGTGCTGGACGGCACGCCGCTCTGCGGCGGCAGCCTCGCCTTCCTCCGCACCAAGGCCGCTATTCCGCCGGAGCTGGAGCAGCAGGCCGCCGCCCTGGCCGAGGCCGGGAAGACGCCCCTCTTCTTCAGCGCCGGGGACCGGCTGGCCGGCGTCATCGCCGTGGCCGACACCGTCAAGGAGGACAGCCCCGCCGCCATCCGCGCCCTGCGGAACATGGGCATCCGGGTCGTCATGCTGACCGGCGACAACGAGCGCACCGCCCGGGCCATCGGCGAACAGGCCGGGGTGGACGAGGTCATCGCCGGGGTCCTGCCCGACGGCAAGGAGTCCGTCATCCGCAAGCTCCAGGCCCGCGGCAGCGTCGCCATGGTGGGCGACGGCATCAACGACGCCCCGGCCCTGACCCGGGCCGACATCGGCATCGCCATCGGCGCGGGCGCCGACGTGGCCATCGACGCCGCGGACGTGGTGCTCATGAACAGCCGCCTCAGCGACGTTCCGGCGGCCATCCGCCTGAGCCGCGCCACCCTGCGCAACATCCACGAGAACCTCTTCTGGGCCTTCTTCTACAACACCATCGGCATTCCACTGGCCGCCGGTGTGTTCATTCCCCTGGGCCTGACGCTGAACCCCATGTTCGGCGCGGCAGCCATGAGTCTTTCGAGCTTCTGCGTGGTGACAAATGCGCTGCGCCTGAACCTCTTCAAGCTGCACGATCCCAAGCACGACCGTCCCGCACGCCGCAGGGCTGCGAAGGCAAAAAACCAGATATCTAAATCGGAAAAGGAGACAAGCGACATGAAAAAGACCATGGAAATCAAAGGTATGATGTGCGCCCACTGTGAGGCCCGCGTCAAGAAGGCACTGGAGGCCGTTCCCGGCGTTGCAGCCGCGGAGGTCAGCCACACGGCGGGCACCGCCGTCGTCACGCTGACCGCCCCGGTGGAGGACGCCGTGCTCAAGCAGGCTGTCGAGGCCCAGGACTATACCGTCACCGCCATCCGCTGAGGATGGAGCCGGTCATCGTGTCCCTCCGGGACCGCCCGGAGCTGGCGGAGGCCGCGGCGGAATGGTTCCACCAGAAGTGGGGAATTCCGCTTGCGGCCTACCGCGAGAGCATCGCCGCCCTGGTCGGGCGCGGCCCCGTGCCCGCCTGGTACCTCTGCCTGGACGGCGGGCCCATCGCAGGCGGCCTCGGCGTCATCGAGAACGACTTCCACCCGCGCCGGGACCTAACGCCCAACCTCTGCGCCGTCTGCACGGAGCCCACATGCCGCTGCCGCGGCATCGCGGGACGGCTGCCGGCCGCGGCCTGCGCGGACCTGGCTGCCGCCGGAATTCCCGAAGCCTATCTCCTCACAGACCACACCGGCTTCTATGAGCGCTACGGCTGGGAATACCTCTGCTCCGTCCTAGGCGACGGCGGCGAGGTCCCCTCCCGGATGTACCGCCGCGCCACCGCACCGTAAAAAAGCCCGTCCCGGCAGCGCATCAGCGCCGGGACGGGCCTTGCTTTTTCGCCGTTTTATGATAAGATGGAGCCTGACCGCGCGCGGAACACGCCGCGGGCAGACCAAGCAATGATCGGGAGGTGGAGCCATGCGTTACATGAACCGCTTTGACGGAAAGGGCGAGCTTTACGCGAAGGCGCGGCCCAACTATGCCGCGGCGCTGTTTGAATATCTGAAAGCCGATCCGGTCCTCCCCGCGGGAAGCGTCTTTGCCGACGTCGGCGCGGGGACCGGGATCTTCTCGGCCCAGCTGCTGGACTGCGGCTACAAGGTCTTCGCGGTGGAGCCGAACGCCGATATGCGGCGGAAGGCGGAGGAGGCGCTGTCCCAGCGAGAAGGCTTCACCTCCGTTGACGGCGATGACGCCGCCATGGGACTTCCGGACCGCAGCGTCGATGTTGTCACAGCCGCGCAGGCCTTCCACTGGTTCGACGACGCCGCCTTCCAGCGGGAATGCCGCCGCGTCCTGAAGCCCGGCGGCAAGGTCATCCTCGTCTACAACTCCCGGGACAAGGCCGCGCCCTGCACCCGGGCGCTCGCGGAGCTGTACCGCCGGTACAGCCCCGAGTTCCACGAATTTTCCAACAGCATGACCCATGAAAAATGCCTCGTCTTCTACAAGGACGGGTGCGAGGTCTTCCGCGCAGACAACACGCAGACCTACGACCGGCAGGGCTGGCTGGACCGCACGCTCTCCTCGTCCTACTCGCTGAAGGAGGGCGACGCCGGATTCACGGAATACCGGCAGGAGATCGACCGGCTCTTCGACCGCTACTCGGCGGACGGCCGCATCGCCGTCCCGACGGAGACCGTCGCGTACATCGGCTCCGTATAAGCGCCGCAGAAAGCCCGGACAGCAAAGCTGTCCGGGCTGTTTTTCTGTCAACTTCTCAGAACAGGGCGTCCATGGCGGCCAGGGTCTTTTCCACCAGCTCGTCGCCGCCGTCGGGGCCGACCATGGTACTGACGGGCTTGGAGCCGTAGCTGCCGCCGTCCACGGCGGCCTGGGTCGGCAGGTAGCCGCCCTTGGCGTTGGAGGACAGCTGCACGATAAACGCCTGCCGCGCCCTGCAGCGGGCCTTCATGCGGAAGCTGAAATCCACGTAAAGCTCAAAGGGGTTCGTGGCGAACACCGCGCCGCCCAGCCGGAACACGAACACCGGGAAGCGGAAGCGCGTCGTCTCCTGCTGGAGCTTCCAGCGGTTCAGGTAGCCGATGTCCTCAAAGCAGCGGATCATCGCGCCCTCGTCCATCTTCTCTCCCGGGGCATAGCGGGCCATGACGGCGTCGATGCGTGCCTGGGCCGCATCCACGTCGGCCTTGTCCACGGTGCGGAGCGGCACATCCATCTCGAAGACGTTCGTCCGGAAGACGGGACGGCGCTCGATGCGGTTCCGGGCGCGGCGATAGCCGCGGACCACCGCCTCGGAGATGCGCTCGCCGATGTCCTGGCAGGCCTGGAGCATATCGAAGTTGCGGAACACGGCCTTCTCCTGGGCGTTCCAGACCTTCAGCGCCTCCTCGTTGTCCTTGGAGAGCTCCACGAGGTCCAGCGGGTTCTGGTCGCCGGCGGCGCCACAGAGAGGCAGCACATAGATGTCGCCCAGGGCCTCCCGGATGCAGTTCCGGGCCTCGCCCCAGTAGTCCGCTGAAAGAAAGTCGTGCAGCTCATAGACCTGGCTGGGGCAGGGGATGCAGACGAGCGCGCCCGTCAGATTCCCGGCCTCGTCCCAGGTATAGAGCATATCCGCGGCGTGGTCCGATGCGCCCTCGGGCCCCAGGTAGTTCGGCGCGGAGCAGGCGCCGTACATCTTCGACTCCCGCTTTCCGTCCACCAGGAATTGGGGCCGCCGGTTGAAGGCTACCGCCGCATAGTCGTGGGCCAGCGAGATGCCGCCGAAGCTCCGGTTGTCCCAGGCATCCTCAATGAGCTCCACCATCTTTTCAATGAAGAACTCGGACAGCTCCTCATCCTTGAGGATGTTCTCCGGCTCCTCCGGCTCCGGGCAGAGGTCGCCCAGCACGCTCTTGAAGTAGACCTCCAGGGTGGTATTTCGCCCGTACATGGAGGAATTGTGGGTGTGGATGGCGCTGAAGACCACCCGCTCCCGGTCCAGTCCCGGGGCCGAGAGCCGCCGGAGGATCTCCGGGATCTGCGCCGTCGGCACGCTGGCCATGTCGCAGGAAACGAGGATCATCTGCTCCGCGCCGCCGTCCAGCACCAGGCAGGTGGCCGTCAGCGGATCGTGGACATAGGAGGAGATGCGGGAATAGAGCTGGCCAATCACATAGACCGGGCGGTCCGGCGTGATGTCGGTCTGCGCCCAGCCGATTTGGATGCGTTCGTTCATCGTAGTTCCGTCCTTTCTGCCGCCGGCGGTCCGGCGCGTTCCTTTTGATTATAGGGCCGCGCCGCGGCCTCCGCAAGCGGGAGTTCCGGAATTTCGGCGAAACAAGACCGGCGCGGCCAAATTCTGCCGCGCCGGTCGATGTCTGTTCAGTTCCCGAACACCTCGGGGTAAAACACCTCCGCCAGGGACTCCACGGCGTAAGCCATCCGGTCGCCGGGCAGTACGCTCTCCAGGGTAATGGTGGCAAAGCGTTCGTTCTGCACGCAGTCAAGCTGACTCAGCGTGGGGTTCGCCTTGATCTCAGCGATCTTCTCCTCCACGGAGGGGGAGTCGTAGTCATGGATGAGGATGATGTCCGGCTCCCGAGCCAGGACCTCCTCGTAGCTGACTGTGACCCACTGCTTTTCGCTCAGGTCATCAAAGAGGTTCTCGCCGCCCGCGAGGCCGATGAGCAGGGACTCGAAGTTCGAGCCGGAGCAGGTAAACACGCCGTCATTGCCGCTGTCGTAGACCAGCACCTTGAGCGGCTCCCGGTCCTTCACCTTCTCCTGCACCGCCGCGATGCGGCTCTTCTGGTCCTCGACGAAGGCCTCGGCCTTATCCTCCACGCCGAAGATCAGGCCAAGGTCCAGAATTTCCTGATACTGCTGCTCCAGCGTCGTGGCGGAGTTGACGTAGACCGTCATGCCGTACTGCTCCGCCTCCTCGATGTTGCAGCCCTCCTCGCCGATCTCCCAGTCGAGGGCGTAGATGAAGTCCGCGCCGCTGCTGAGCACCGCCTCCCGGGTGGCCGAGGCATGGTTCAGCTCCGGGATGGCATTGACCGCCGCCTCATATTCCGGCAGCGGGCCGCGGCTGTGGTTCACCAGGGACCGGCCCACCACCAGGTCGCTGAGGCCCAGGGCTGCGAACAGCTCCGTGCAGTTGGGGCCGAGGGTGAGGACCTTCTCCGGCCGCTTGTCCACGGTGACGGTGCGGCCGTAATTCTCGACAGTGACGGGGTAGCCCTCAGCGGACGCCGTCTCCTGGGCGGGCGCGGCAGGCTCCTCCTGTGCGGCGCAGCCGCTGAGCGCCGCCAGCAGCAGCGCCGCAGCCAAAAGAATCGCAAGGGTCTTTTTCATGTTGGTTCCTCCATATTTTTATTTCATTTTTAAACTTCCGACGGGAGATAGGTGATGGCAGGCCGCCCTGTCAGGGGGTGGATGACCACCGTGCTGCGGACGCCGTAGACGCGGAAGAGGTTCTCCGGCGTCAGCACCTCCTCCGGCGTGCCCTGGAGCACAACTTTTCCATGCTCCAGCACATAGATGCGGTCGCAGTAGAGTGCCGCCATGTTGAGGTCGTGGACCGCCGAGAGCACCGTCACG
Source organism: uncultured Clostridia bacterium (assembly GCA_938049125.1). Classification (GTDB taxonomy): domain Bacteria; phylum Bacillota; class Clostridia; order Oscillospirales; family Oscillospiraceae; genus RGIG3159. The sequence goes on along the minus strand of CALICR010000081.1, from coordinate 4,855 downwards.
TTCAGCCGCTTGATGAAATCGAAGATCTGCATCTGATAGCTGATGTCCAGGTGGTTCGTCGGCTCGTCCAGCACAAAGAAGTCATTCTCCTGGGCGATGGCCCGGGCGATGAGCACCCGCTGCTTCTCGCCGCCGGAGAGGTTCAGGTATTCGCGCTTCGCCATGTGGGCCATGCCCAGGTGCTCCAGCGCGTGGTGGACCATCTCGCGGTCGTGGTCGTTGTCCGGGTCGAAGAGCTTCTTGTAGGGGCTGCGGCCCATGGCCACGATCTCCTCCACCGTGAAGTCGAAGGGCACCTCGTTCTCCTGGCCCACCACGGCCATGCGCCGCGCCGACTCCCGGAAGGGCATCTTCAGCAGGTCCTCGCCGTCCAACAGGATGCGGCCGCTGTCGGGCCGCAGGGCGCGGTAGACGTTTTTCAGCACCGTGGACTTGCCGCTGCCGTTGGGGCCGATGAGGCCAACGAACTCGCCTCGCTCCACCTGGAGCGACACATGGTCCGCCGCCAGCCCGCCGCCGTAGGAGTAGCAGAGGTCCTGAAGTTCCAGTCTCATTCCGCACGCCCTCCCTTCGCGCCGCTGCGGCGCTTTTTCAGCATCCAGATGAAGATGGGCCCACCGATGACCGCCGTCAGTACGCCGACGGGCAGCTCCTCCGGCGCGATGATAAGCCGCGCCGCCACATCGACCCAGACCACCAGGATGCCGCCGAGCAGCGCCGAGATGGGCAGGACCTTCCGGTGGTCGCCGCCCACCAGCAGCCGCGTGAAGTGGGGCACCATCAGGCCCACGAAGCCGATGGAGCCGCTGACGGCGATGGTGACGCCCGCCATCAGCGAGGCCACCAGAATCAGCTCCTTTTGCAGCAGCCGGACGTTGACGCCTAGCGCGCCGGCGCTGTCGTCGCCCAGCAGCAGCAGGTTCAGCCCCCGGTAGTGGATCATCAGGAACGTCATGCACAACACGAGCACCGCAAGGGGCAGCCCAAGATAAGCCCATTTGGCCCCGGCCAGGCTGCCGGACATCCAGAATTCCGCATTGTGCAGCCCCAGGGCGTTGGGTGCGCCCAGCTTGATGATCTGGGTGATGCCGTCCATGACCATGGAGATGGCGACGCCGGAAAGCAGGAGCTGCGTGATGTTGATGCGTCCCCGCACGCGAGAGATGGGGTAGACGGCGACGATGGTCACCGCCGCGCCGAGGAAGGCGCTGATGGACAGCGCGTAGGTCCCCAGGAAGGAGAAGACACCGAAGAGCATCCCCAGCGTGGCAAAGGCCGCCGCGCCGGAGGACACGCCGAGGATGAAGGGGTCCGCCAGGTTGTTGCGCACCAGCGCCTGCATGGTGACGCCGCAGACCGCCAGCGAGGCCCCCACCACCATGCCGAGGCAGACCCGCGGCAGCCGCAGGCCCAGCACGATGTTCTCCTCCAGCTGCTCCCAGGTCTTCGGGATGAGCCGTCCGAGGCCCGGCACCCGGCTGAGGAGAATTTTTGCCGTGGTCCCCGGGGCCACGGAGACGGGCCCGAGGCCCGTGGCCAGCAGCAGCGTCACCGCCGCCGCCGTGATCAGGATCAGGATGATCCGCGCCATCCTACCCCGCTTTTTTTGTTTCTTCTCTGCCATGTGCATATCCCTCTCCCCGGTCCTCCCGGCTTTGTTCGCCCGTATAATAGCATACCCCACTCCCCGACGGAAGCCTCCCCAGGGGATACTTTTTCTCCGCCCTGCCGGACAAGACAAAAGCCGGGGCCTCCCATACGGGAAGCCCCGGCTCTGCCGGATATTCAGAACGCAATCAGATCCATAGGCGCGATGGGCGCGGCCATGTCCTCGCTGACATAGATGGTGCCCTTGCTGAGCCGATAGATGGAGGCCGGGACCTCCTTGCAGACCGGTCCGTAGAGCTGGAGCCGGGAGATCATGCGCTCCCAGGAGCTGTAGCCGCCGCAGTAGCCGAGGTCGTGGCGCTCCAGGTGATCCCGCGCGTGCATGACGTCCCGCGGGCCGATGGACACGGAGCAGCAGGGCGTATGGTAGAGGTCGCCGGAGCCATAGCCCGTGGAGTTCTGGATGATGGTCAGCCGGTGATTGTCCACAAAGCCCGCACCAAGCGTCAGGAACTCCTCCAGCGTCTCCGCCTTGAACTTCTTCGTGTTCGGGTCGATGAAGGCCGTGTGGCCCACCCAGCCCGTGGCTGAGATGATGAGGTCCGCACCGCCGTCGCCTGTCTCGTCGATGAGGTCCGAGTAGCAGCCGATGTTCTCATTGGTGTAGTAGTGTATCTGGCTCAGCTTTGGGCGCAGCGCCTCATCAAATTGCAGGTAGAACTCCCGCAGGAAGTGTCCGCCCAGAGACGGGCCGTAGGTGATGGGAGCGACGTTTCCGTCCTCGTCCGCCCACTCGTCCATGCAGAAGGCGTGGATGTTCCGGGCGGACACACGGTTCTTGTTGCACATCTGCGCCACGGTGGAGTAGATGCTCTTCCAGGAGTTCGGGAAAACGATGACCGTCTTCTTGTCCTCCAGGTCCGACCGGAGGATCCAGTTGTACAGCTCGACGGCCACGGCACTGGAGGGATGCGGCACCACGCGGATGCGGTAGCCGTTCTCATTGGTGATCTCCATCTCCTCCCGGCGGATATTCCGGCAGGCTTCGAGCACCGCCTTGTCCTGTACCGGCAGCCACTTCGGCGGGTCGAAGTCAAACAGATTCCGATTCATTCCTCACACCTCCATCGCTTCCCGCGCCTGGATCTCCGCCAGCGCGCCGTCCAGCCAGTCCTCATCCGGCGCATAGACCGGGGGCCGGGCCACATCCTCGGACACGTACATCGCGCCCTTCTGCATCCGCAGCAGTGCGCCGGGGTTCTCCGGCGCCGCCGGACCGAACAGGGCGAGCTTCGCCACGAACTTCTGCTGCCCCGGGTTGCCGCCGCAGGCCGTTAAATATTCAAGGTCAACGATCTCCCTGGCCGCCGCGAGGTCTCTGGGGCCGACGGTCGCCGCGCAGGGCGGGACGTTGCCGATGTCGCCGGAGCAGCCGAACATGCCGCGCAGGCTGTCGTGGGCGATCAGCTCCGGCATGGGCGTCACGAGCCGGGAGCCCATGCCCAGCAGCTCCTCCACCGTCGCCGCCGGGAAGCCCTCCGCATCGATGGCGCCGATGCCGCCGGACCAGCTCAGGGCCGTGTAGGCCACGTCCGCGCCGCCCAGGGCCGCCAGCTCCGCCGAATAAGCGGCAGTATTTTCCTTCGTAAAGAAGTGGATCTGCTCCATCGGCATCCGGAGATGCTCCTCCAGCCGCTGATAGAAATAGCGCATGAAGTGGCCGCTCCGGCTGTAGGGGCTCTGCCAGGGCGCGACGTCGCCCGCCTCGTTGGCATACTCATAGAGGAAGAACACATGGACGTTGCGGCAGGAGATCTTGTACTTGTTCATGGCCTCCGTCACGCTGTAAAACACCGCGTTCTCCGGCGCGGGCAGGATAACAACCAGCCGTTTCCCCTCCGCGTCGGACCGGCGGATGCGGTCAAAGAGGTCGATGGCAAAATAGTTGTGCACATCCGGCACGACGAACAGGGAAAAATCCGGATTCTCCGGCTGCGGCCCGGTGTGCGCCGCAAAGTCCTCCAGTCCCACACGGTCCAGCGCCGCGCGGTCCCGGACCGGCAGCCAGGGTGCCGGGGCAAATTCAAATTTGTTGACAAACGACATAGGGACCCTCCTTGTTTTCTCTTAGGTTCTTCTGCTCCCAGCTTATCGCGTTTTCGGCGTTCCGGGAATAGAGATTTGTCGTTCTGATTTGCACTTTTTCACTTTTTTTATTTTTCTTTTTGCAATTTCTTCAAGCCAGCTCTATAATAAAGGCGATCTTGTTCGACCAGGAGGCCCCTATGATTCTCCCGAAGGACTACCAGAAATACAAGCTGCGGCGCATTCTCACCGTCAATGAGCTGGTCTCGGCAGACTATGTCTTCGGCGTCCGCGCCGACAACAGTCACCACATCCACAGCGACGCCTGGGAGTTGATCTTCTGCCGCCGAGGCACCATGCAGGTGCTCAAGGAGACGGAGTACCTCATGCTGGAGGAAGGGATGCTGACGCTGATCCCTCCGGGGACGCTCCACGACTCGGCATCCCTGGATTCTGAGAGCCAAGCGCTCTATCTGGCCTTCACCTGCGACACCAGCTGCGCCCCCCTGCTCTGGAACGTCCTCCTCCCCGCAGCCCCGGCCATGGAGACGGGTCTCCAGCAGGTCATCGACGAGCTTCAGGCTTCCTTTGAGCTGAACGAGGGCGAGCTCCGCCTTTCCCGCTTCGTCCCAAACCAGAATACGCCCCTCGGCGCGGAGCAGATGATCTGCTGCTGCCTGGAGCAGGTGCTGATCGGCATTCTGCGGGAGCTTACTCGCCGGGAGGGCCGGGTCATCACGGCCTCGCGCTTCGAACACGCTGCGGAGCGCTATCTGGTCGAGCGCATCAGTGCCTACATCCGCAGCCACCTCACCGAGGACCTGTCCGTAGCGCACATCGCCCGGGCCTTTCACTACAGCCGCTCCCGGCTCACAATCCTCTGCAAGTCCGTCACCGGGCACAGCCTCAGTGAGCTCATCACGAACACCAGGATCCAGACCGCCAAGTCCCTGCTGTCCGAGCAGCAGCTCACGGTCTCCCAGATCGCCGAGGCCGCGGGCTTTGCCTCCGCCCAGTACTTCTCCCGACGCTTCCGCCAGATGGTGGGATGCACCCCCTCGGAATTTGCGGCGCGCTACCACACGCTTGAGCTCAGCCGCACCCCATAAGCAAAGCCCCGCCCGGCAGAAGGTCCTGCCGGGCGGGGCTTTGTGCTGTTTTC
>CALICR010000080.1 GCA_938049125.1 uncultured Clostridia bacterium | reverse complement strand
TGCGGACGCGGACGGTCTGGCGCAGCAGGTTGACGTCGAGGATGGTGCCGCGGCCGTCCGGCGTGTCCACAAAGGAGTCGGCCTTCGGCGCGGTCTTGAGCAGGTCCTCATAGGCATCCTGCTCGTACTTGAGGCAGCACATCAGCCGCCCGCAGGTGCCGGAGATCTTCGTGGGATTCAGGCTGAGGTTCTGGGTCTTGGCCATCTTGATGGAGACGGGCTGGAAATCGTCCAGGAACTCCGTGCAGCAGAAGGGCCGCCCGCAGATGCCGAGGCCGCCCACCATCTTGGCCTTGTCCCGGACGCCGATCTGCCGCAGCTCGATGCGGGTGCGGAAGATGGAGGCCAGGTTCTTCACGAGGTCGCGGAAGTCCACGCGCCCGTCGGCGGTGAAGAAGAAGAGGATCTTGCTGCCGTCGAAGGAGCACTCGACGGAGACAAGCTGCATATCGAGCTTGTGGTCGAGGATCTTCTGCTGGCAGATGGAGAAGGCGCGCTTCTCCTTTTCGCGGTTCTCGGCGGCGGTCTTCTGGTCGGCGGCGGTGGCCTTGCGCAGGACGCGGCGCAGCGGCGCGACGACCTCGCGGCTGGGCACCGTGTGGCAGCCCGAGGCGCAGGTGCCGAACTCCGGCCCGCGGGCCGTGTCCAGGATGACCTCGTCCCCGGCGGCCAGCCCCAGCGGGCCGGGATCAAAGAAGTAGGTCTTGCCGCCGGAGCGGAAGCGGACGTCCACCACGGTGAAGAACGCGGGCGGCTCCGGCTGGACCGGGACGGCGGGCATCACGGGAGCCGCAGGCGCGGCGGGGACAGGCTTCTTCTTCGCGCCCCGGGGGGAGCGGCTGGCGGCGGAGAGGGCCGGGCGCGGCTCTGCCGGGGCGGCAGGCTCCGCGGGCTTGACTTCCGGCGCGGGGGCCGGGGTCTGCGTGGGTGCGGCAGGCGCTTCCGGCTCCGACTGGGGCGACGACGCTGCGGCGGGAGCCTCCTCAGCCTGCGGCGCGGCGGGTTCTGCGGCGGTCTCGGGGGCGATGGGGGCGGCGGCTTCCGCTGCCTCCGGAGCGGCGTCGGGCGCGGCGGGTTCTGCGGTCACGGGCAGCTGGTCTGCGGCTTCGGCCGCCGACGGGGCGGTCTCCGGCGACACGGGGGCCGGGGTAATTCGTTCGAGTTCTTCCATAAAATCTCCATTCTCTGCCGGAAGGCAGACGGCAATCAAAGCTTGACGGCCAGCGCGCCGCAGACGGCGGCAGGGCTGACGTTGGCGGTGCAGTAGGTCTGGGCCTCCCGCAGAGCCTCCACGGCGGTGAGCAGCTCCGGCGCGGTCCGGCGGTCCCGGACGGCCTGCAGCGCCTCCGGGGCGGGCGTCCCGGCGCAGCGGGCGGCCAGGGCCTCGGTCAGCAGGCGCTCCCAGTCCTGGAGCAGGGGCAGCAGCTGCTCGCGCTTCCGCTTCTCCAGCGGCGTCAGCACCTCCAGCAGCCGGAGCGGGCTGTGGGCGGCGTAGGCGGCGAGGAGGGCCTCGGTCTCCGGCGGGAGCGCCGGGGCTGCAAGCAGGCCCAGGGCCTGGCCCAGGTAGCCGCAGGCGGCGGCGCGGCGGTAGTCCGCCTCATCCCGGCCGGGGCAGCGGCGGCGCAGCGCGCCGAGAAGCACGTCCTCGGGCAGCGGCGCGAGCTGGAGCGCGGCGCAGCGGGACCGCACCGTGGGCAGCAGCAGGCCCGGATTCGGAGCCAGCAGCAGGAACACGGCGTAGGCGGGCGGCTCCTCCAGGACCTTGAGCAGGGTGTTCTGGTCGATGGGCGTGAGCTTCTCCGCGTGGGGGAAGACGTAAACTTTGTGCGCCCCCTCGTTGGGGCGGATGAAAACGTCGGCACAGACCCGGCGGATCAGGTCCACGGGCAGCGTCTTTTTCGTCTCGTCGTCCACAAAGACGACGTCCGGGTGGATGCCGCCGAGGGCCTTGCGGCACTGGGGGCACCGGCGGCAGGGCGCTTCGCCGGGGCCGGTGCACTGGAGCGCCGCCGCCAGCAGCGCGGCCAGCGTATGCTTGCCGGAGCCGTCCGGCCCGGCGATGAGATAGCAGTGCGAGGTCTTCCGCTGCCGCAGCATCCCGGCGAGGCGCTGTTTCAGTTGTTCGTTGCCGAGAAGCTCCGTGAATTCCATGCGGCTCCATCCTCCAGTCTACAATCCATTCTATTATAGCGCACTTCGTCCGGATTTTCTATCTTTTTTTAGAAAATCCCGCGGAAACGGGACACGGGGCCGCCGGGCGGCGGGCCTGCGCGGCCAGTCTGCAAAAAATTACTAAAATTTTTTGATGAGACCGTTGACTTTTTGCGAAAAGTGTTCTATGCTGTCCCTATAGCGAGGACGAAAGCAAAAATCTGTCTTTCTCAGAAAAACAACTGAACACAAAAGAAATACAGGAGGAACGACATATGGAAGCATATATGGACGCCATCGTCAAGCCTGCGGCGGCGGAGGGCCTGGAGCTCCGGCGGGTGCCGGTGCCGAAGGTGGGGCCCGGCGAGGTCCTCATCAAGATCCACAAGACGGCCATCTGCGGCTCCGACGTCCACATCTACAAGTGGAACAAGTGGGCCCAGGAGCACGTCAAGCCGCCTCAGGTCATCGGCCACGAGTACGTGGGCGAGATCGCCGAGCTGGGCGCGGGCGTCACCGGGTTCCGGGTGGGCCAGCGCGTCAGCGGCGAGGGCCACATCACCTGCGGCCACTGCCGCAACTGCCACAGCGGCAACATCCAGTGGTGCAAGGACCACGTGGGCGTCGGCGTGGACCGGGACGGTGCCTTTGCCGAGTACGTCTGCATCCCCGCCCGCAACGTCATCTCCATCGACGAGAGCCTGCCCGAGGACGTGGTGTCCTTCTTCGACGCCTTCGGCAACGCCACCCATACGGCGCTGATGTTCCCGCTGGTGGGCGAGGACGTGTTGGTCTCCGGCGCGGGACCCATCGGCATCATTGCCGCGGGCATCTGCAAGTATGCCGGCGCGCGGCGCGTCGTCATCACGGACATGAACGAGTACCGCCTGGACCTGGCCCGGAAGATGGGCGTGGACGCCGCGGTCAACGTCAAGAACGAGGACATCCACGAGATCATGAAGAAGCAGGGCCTCACCGAGGGCTTCGACGTGGGCCTCGAAATGTCCGGCAGCGGCGCGGCGTTCCATACGCTGATCTCCGTCATGCGAAACGGCGGCAAGGTCTCCCTGCTGGGCCTCGGCGACGGCCCCATCAGCGTGGACATGAACCAGATCATCGGCAAGGGACTGACGCTCCAGGGCATCTACGGCCGCAAGATGGACAACTGGCACCAGATGTCCTACATGGTTCAGGGAGGCCTGGACCTCACCCCAGTCATCACCCACCGCTTCCACTACACCGACTTCCAGAAGGGCTTCGACGCCATGATGAGCGGAAACTCCGGCAAGGTCGTTCTGGACTGGACCACGAAGAAATAAGGAGGAGGACAAACCATGAAAACAGCACTGAAGGCCATCTCGGAAGAGCTGGACGCCATCCGCGCCGCCGGTACCTGGCGCGACGAGCGCATCATCACCACCCCGCAGTATTCCCGCATCGACACCACGGCCAAGAAGGGCGTCGTCAATATGTGCGCCAACAACTATCTGGGCCTCTCCGCCAACCCGGAGCTCATCGCCGCCGCCAAGGCCAGCTATGACCGCTGGGGCTTCGGCCTCTCCTCCGTCCGCTTCATCTGCGGCACCCAGGAGATCCACAAGGAGCTGGAAAAGAAGATCGCGGGCTTCGTCGGCACCGACGACGCCATCCTCTACTCCTCCTGCTTCGACGCCAACGGCGGCCTCTTCGAGACGCTGCTGGGGCCTGAGGACGCGGTCATCTCCGACGAGCTGAACCACGCCTCCATCATCGACGGCGTGCGTCTCTGCAAGGCCAAGCGCTATCGCTATAAGAACAACAACATGGACGACCTCCGCGCCCAGCTCGAGGACGCCCGCAAGAGCGGCTGCAAGAAGATCCTCATCGCCACGGACGGCGTTTTCTCCATGGACGGCTACATTGCAAACCTGCCCGCCCTCTGCGACCTGGCCGACGAGTTCGACGCGCTGACCATGGTGGACGACAGCCACGCCGTGGGCTTCATGGGCACCCATGGCCGCGGCACCGCGGAGTTCTGCGGCGTCATGGGCCGGGTGGACATCATCACCGGCACCTTCGGCAAGGCCCTCGGCGGCGCGTCCGGCGGCTACACCGCGGCCCGTCAGCCCATCGTGGACCTGCTGCGCCAGCGCTCCCGTCCCTACCTGTTCTCCAACACCGTGGCCCCGGCCATCTGCGCCGCCACCATCCGCACCATCGAGCTGCTGGAGGAGTCCACGGCCCTGCGGGACAAGGTCCACGAGAACGCCCGCTACTTCCGCGCGGAGATGGAAAAGCTGCACTTCGATCTGCTGCCCGGCGAGCATCCCATCGTGCCCGTCATGCTCTACGATCCCAAGACCGCCCATGAGTTTGCGGACCGGATGCTTCAGAAGGGCGTCTACGTCGTCGCCTTCTGCTACCCCGTCGTGCCGAAGGGCAAGGACCGCATCCGCACCCAGATCTCGGCCGGCCACACCAAGGAGGACCTGGATTTCGCCGTCAAGTGCTTCGGCGAGGTCAAGAAGGAAATGGGCCTCTGATCGCATCTGCTACGCCGGCGCACCGTATCGCGGCGCGCCGGCGTTCACCCACCTGAGGCCGGGCGGGGCGGCGTGTCAATTCCACGGGAGCAGGCCGCACACCCAAGACGGGGCCCCGCGAAGCCAGCTTCGCGGGGAAGAGGAGGCGTCGGTCTACTGTGTGTCGATTTCTCGGGAGCAGGCCGCACACCCAAGACGGGGCCCCTGCGA
>CALICR010000079.1 GCA_938049125.1 uncultured Clostridia bacterium | reverse complement strand
GGACTGATGGAATCGGATGCCTGCACGGAGTGGGCAAAAAGTATACTTTTATAACAAGGAGCGTAACACCATGACTTTTATCTGCTACCCCCAATGCACTACCTGCCAGAAGGCGCAGAAGTGGCTGGACGAGAACGGCATTTACTATACATTCCGGGACATCAAAATGAAAAATCCTACTTACGACGAGCTGACCGTATGGCACGAGCGTAGCGGCCTGCCGCTCAAGAAATTCTTCAACACAAGTGGTCTCCTCTATAAATCCATGGCGTTGAAGGATAAGCTCCACACCATGAACGAGGACGAGATGCTGAAGCTTCTTGCGGCAGACGGGATGCTGGTCAAGCGCCCGCTGCTGGCGAGCGATGACTTCGTGCTGGTCGGCTTCAAAGAAACCGAGTGGGCGGAATGTCTGAAAACCCAATAAATGTCGCCCCACAGGCGACCAACCCCTCCTTCGGTCGCGCTACAATGGGAGCGTAATCAAACGAAGGAGGGTCTTTTTTATGACAGAACTGGTTTTTATTCTCGACCGCAGCGGCTCCATGGCGGGGCTGGAATCCGACACCATCGGCGGCTTCAACTCCATGCTCGCCAGGCAGAAGCGGGAGGCGGGGGAGGCGCTGGTCTCCACGGTGCTGTTCGACCACGAGAGCACCGTCATCCACGACCGCCTGCCACTTTCCGAGGTGCCGTCCATGACGGAGCGGGAGTATTTCACCCGGGGCAGCACGGCGCTGCTGGACGCCGTGGGCGGGGCCATCCAGCACATCGGGAACATCCACAAGTACGCCCGCCCCGAGGACGTGCCGGAGAAGACGCTGTTTGTCATCACCACCGACGGCTATGAAAACGCCAGTCACCGCTACGACTACGAGATGGTGCGCCGCATGATCGAGCGGCAGAAGGAGAAGTACGGCTGGGAGTTCCTCTTCCTCGGCGCAAACATCGACGCGGCGCGGGAGGCGGCCCGCTTCGGCATCTGCGCCGACCGGGCGGTGAACTACAAGTGCGACGAGGCGGGCACGGTCCTCAATTACGAGGTCATCGGCGAGGCCGTGTGCAGCGTCCGCGCCTCGCGGCCTCTTGGCGCAGACTGGAAGCGCCGTATTGACGAGGATGTGCAGAAGCGCGGAAAATAAGCCCGGAAAGGACCCGCCCGGCGTCTTGACAGGGAAACGGGTTTTGCTACCATGTAAATAAAAAACCGGAGAAGCCGCAGCAATGCGGCTTTTCCAAACGGCGTCGGTTCGTGAACCGCAACCGTGTGGGAGCGGAGGCGTTTGGACGGAGAAACCGGAACGGGAGGAATGATGGTATGAAAATGCAGGAACGGAACGCGGGCGCGGCGAAGGCGGTGCTGCTGATCCACCCGATTCTCTCCTCGGCGGAGGGCCTCAAGCAGTGCGTGACAAATTTTGGGGGAAACGACGTCCATTGCTTCCTTCCGACCTCGCGGCCCATGGCGCCGCGTCCGGCGAGACCTACGCCGGCGCAAAGGAGAAGGCCCGGGCCATCCACGACCATCTGGCTGCGCGGGGCTGCACTCATTTGCGGCTGGGCTTCGGTGCTTCGCTGGGCGGCGTGGTGCTGTTCGAGCTTTTGAAGTATGGGGACCTGACCTTTGACCATGTCTTTTTCGAGGGCGTGTGCTTCTATGCGCACGCCCCGCTGCTCTGCTTCGGGCTGACCCGGGTCTTCCTGGTCAAGCACCGCAAGGCGGTGAAGGACCCGGCCCTTTCGGCCAGAAAGATGAGCGCCATCTACGGCGAGACCGCCAGCCCGGCCATGGCGCAGCGGCTCATCGCCGTGAACGAGGTGAGCATCCGCAGCATCCTCCACGACTGCGGCTATGTGGACCTGCCCGCGCTTTCCGCGGAGATGCAAAGGCGCTGCGTGTTCGCCTACGGGGAAAAGGACTCCGATCTGAAAGAATGCAGAAAGGTCCTCCCCGCAGCGTATCCCGGCGCAAAATTGGAGGTCTGGCCCGGCTGTGCCCACTGCGGGCGGATGACCGCCGACTCGGAGAATTATGCCGCCATGCTGAAAGGCTACCTGGAGTAAAAACGAGGAAAGACAGCGAACTGCAATTTGACCGCAGCTGCCATGTGCTCTACTCCAAGGCCTGCAAAAAAGGAAATTCTGGCGAAGATCGCCCTGCACCATCCGGAGGCGGAGCGGGAGACGGTCTGGGAGCGGGTCCGGCGGCAGTATGGGGACTTCCTTGCCGACTGGCGCACGGACCTCGGCGGGAAGAGGAATTTCCACAACGGCGTGGGCGGCACCTACGACTGCATCGCCATCCTGAGTGAATACGTGGTCTGCAAGGCCGTCACGTCCTTCCGGGAGATCGAGGAGATGGAGGAGGACCTGATCCTGCCCGCGTTCCGGAAGCTGAAATTCGTGGACTGCAACAAGCCCTTCTGGCGCAGGCTCCTATACAAGGCGTTCCAGCGGGCGAAGCACGGCTGCGACCGGTGGCACGACTACGAGATGGCCGTCGCGCCCTACGAGGAGGGCAGGCCCAGCTACTACGAATTCACGGCCTGCCCTGCGGCGGAATTCGCTCTCCGGCACAATCTGGGGGACATCATGCCCGCCCTCTGCAACGTGGACTACGTGTCCATGGAGCTGATCCATGCCCGCCTGGTGCGCACCACCACCTGCGTAGGCGGCTGCAGGTGCGACTACACCATCTGCGGCGACCGGGACCCCTATCTGAAGGACCACCCCGAATACCGCGATGAGGCGGGGTATCGGCGGAACCGGTAAAGGGCGGACCCAGATTCTGCGGATTTTTTCTTAAATTCTCCCAAGGTCCGCTTTATCGGACAAAAATCGTGCTATAATGGACCCATCAAGCGAGAGAAGGGGTGGTGCACGATGCTTGTCCTGCTGGATATGGAATGGCTCGAGGATGACGGCGGCCGGCGGAGCCTGACCCAGCTGTACGCTGCGCGGGTCGATGCGAAATGGAACACGGTCTGCGCCTTCGACGCGCCGGTCCGGCCTCGGGACCCCGAGACGGCGCCCTGGGCGCACATGGCGTTCAACGGGCATACGCCGGAGGAGTTCTGCGCGGCGGAGATC
>CALICR010000078.1 GCA_938049125.1 uncultured Clostridia bacterium | reverse complement strand
CCTCCGCGGGGATGGCGCTCACCTGCCAGCGGTCACCCGCCTCCATGTTCGTGTCGCCCCGGCCCTGGCGGAAGAGACGGAAGCTGTCGTGTTCCTTGAAAATGCGGAAATAGTAGAAATAAAGGCCTCTCGGCAGGCGGATCTCGCCGGAAAAGTGCTGGTAATCGCCCAGGCCGCCGCTGTGCTCCAGGGGGAATTCCAGCGTCTCGCCGGTGCCTGCGTGCTCGAGCAGTACTGCGGCGCGCCGCGCCCCGACGGTGCGGGGCACGTCCACCCGCAGACGGCAGGGCGCGTTCTCCCGCAGGACGCCGAAGGGGTCCTTATAGATGGGCAGCCGGGAATCGTAGAGAATGCGCATCAGCCGTGGAGCCTCCGGTAGAGGTCGAGGTAGGCCTCCGCAGGCTTCTTCCAGCTGAAATCCAGGGTCATGTTCCGCTTTGCCAGCGCCGCAAAGTCGGCGGGCTGCTCCCGGAAGAGGGCGGCGGCGCGGTCGATGGCGTCCAGGAAATCCTCGCCGTTGTAGCTCTGGAACGTGAAGCCGCAGCCGGTGCCGCTCACGGGGTCATAGGGCTCCACCGTATCCTTGAGGCCGCCGATGCTGTGGACCACGGGTACTGCGCCGTAGCGCATGGCGATGAGCTGGCTCAGGCCGCAGGGCTCGCTGGCCGAGGGCATGAGGTAGAGGTCGCAGCCTGCATAGATGCGGTCCGCCAGGCTGGGCTGGAAGCCGATATAGGCGGCGCAGCGGCCCGGATAGCGGCGGCAGAGATCGTCCAGCGCCTGCTCGAACCGGCGCTCGCCGGAGCCGCAGACCACAAGCTGCACATTCCGGTCCCGCATCAGCGTCTCGCCGATGTAGGTCAGCAGATCGATGCCCTTGTGGCTCACGAGCCGGGAGACCATAGCCAGCACCGGCGCGCCGCTGTCGCGGTCGAGACCCAGCTCCGCCTGCAGGGCGTCCCGGGCCAGAGGCTTCTTCTCCGCGTAGTCTGCGGGGCCGAAGCGGACCGGGATCTCCGGGTCCGTCTGGGGATCGAAGCGTTTCTGATTGAGGCCGTTGACGATGCCGCTGAGCTTGCCCCGCTCCCGCTGGAGCAGGCCGCAGAGGTTCCGGCCAAACCAGGGCGTCGTGATCTCCTCGGCATAGGTTTTGGAGACCGTCGTCACCGCGTCGCTGACGGCGATGCCGGTCTTGAGGAAGTTGACCGCGCCGTCGCAGCTCACCAGCTCCCAGCAGTCATCGTCGAGGCCCATGACATCCTCCAGGAAGTCGGCATGAGCCCAGCCCTGGTACTCCAGGTTGTGGATGGTCAGCATCGTCTTCATGCCCGGGAAGCGGTCCTCGTAAAACTTATGGTAAAACAGCGGCGCGAGGGCCGTCTGCCAGTCATGGCAGTGGAGCACATCGGGCCGGAAGTCGATGCGATCCATGGCCTCCACCACGGCCTTGGCGAAGAAGGCGAAGCGCTCACCGTCGTCGTAGCAGCCGTAGACCGTGTCCCGACCGAAGTAGTCCTCGTTGTCAATGAAATAATAGCGCAGCTTCCGCTTCGGGCTTTTCAGCCTGAGCACGCCCACGTAGCTCTGCCGCCAGGCGAGGGGCATCCAGAATTCGGCCACCAGCTCCGTGTGGATGTGCAGGTCGTGCTTGATGGACTTATAGTAGGGCAGGAAGACACAGATCTCCATGTTCTTCTGCTCCGCGAGGGCCTGGGGCAGCGCCTCCATGACGTCGCCCAGACCGCCGGTCTTCAGGAAGGGTGCCGCTTCGGAGGCGGCCATTGCGATTTTCATACGTTCACTCCTTTTTCAATGATCATCGGGTGCTCCCGGGTCCCCTTCAGCACCGTGTAGGGCCGGACCACCACGTTTTTGTCGAGAATGAGGCCCTCCACGATGGCGCCCTCGGAGATGACGCAGCCCTGCATGAGGATGCAGTCCCGGACCGAGGCCGACTGCTCGATGGTGACGCCGCGGAAGAGGATGCTGTGCTCCGCATAGCCCAGCAGGCGGCAGCCGTCGGCGACGATGCAGTCGTCAATGCGGGAGTCCTCGCCGAAGTAGGTTGGCACCTCGTCACGGACCTTGGTGTAGATGGTGAGGCCGCGCTGGTTGAAAATGCCGTGGAAGATCTCCGGGTCCAGCAGGGCCATGGAATTGCGGTAGTAGTCCATGGTATTGAAATTGAACAGGGCCGCGCCGCGGAATACATAGCCGTGAATGGTGAGGTTGCCGCGGTTGAACTCCCGGAGCAGATAATCCCGCTCCAGATGGTAGCGCCCACGGATGGTGCAGCGTTTTACGGCCTCGATGAGGGCCTCCCGGTGCACCACGTAGATGCCCATACCGCCGAGGCCCGTGCGGATGGAGGCCTCGACGCCCATATCCCGGACGTTCCCCCGGTCGTCCAACTCCGCAATGACCGGGAAGCGGTGTTCCCGGTCATCCTGGCAGGGCGTGAGCACGGCGGTCACGTCGCAGCCGGATTCGAGGTGCTCCGCCAGGACCTTGTTGAAATCCATGGCGCAGATGGCCACGCTGTCCGAGAGGACGACGTACTCGGCGTCGGAGTTGCAGAGGTAATCAAGGGAATTGTAGAGGGCCTCCAGCTTACCGCGGTAGATGCCCGAGTGGCTGGTGGCGTAGGGGGCCAGAATGACGAGGCCGTTGTTCTTGAGGTTCAGGTCCCACTCGGCGCAGGAGCCGAGGTGGTCCATGAGCGAGCGGTAGTTGTACTTTGTCACGATGCCGATCTGCTGGATGCCGGAATTTGACATGTTGGAGAGGATGAAGTCGATCTGGCGGTAGCGCGCCGCGAAGGGCAGCGAGGCCACAGTCCGCTCCCGGGTCAGCTCCGACAGGCCGTCGTCATAGATGTTTGAGAAAATGATGCCAATTGCATTCATGCTGCCATTCCTCCTCTCAGAGCACTTCGCCGGGCTTGACGAGAGCGCCGGCCTCGATGCGGTGGTCCTTGCCGATGACGGTAATCTGCCGGTCCGCCTCGTCCCGGAGCACCTGCGCCGCGCCCACCTGGGCGCCGTCCCCGATGACGGTCCCCTCGCCCACGATGGCGTTCTTCACCACCGCGCCGGGGCTTACCACCACGTCCGGCATAAGCACGCTGTTCTCGACCTCCGCCCCCTCGGCCACGATACAGCCGCAGGAGACGACGGAGCTGCGGACCGTGCCGTCAATCTCGCAGCCCTCGGCGATAAGGCAGTTGGCTGTCACCGACGTGGTCGAGAGCCGTGCACCGGCCATGGCCGGATTGCGGGAGTAGATACGGTCCTTGCCGCCGAGGTTGAAGGCCGGCTCCGCGCCCAGCAGGTCCATATTGGCCTCCCACAAAGAACGGATGGTGCCCACATCCTTCCAGTAGCTGTCGAACCGGTAGGCGAAGAGCTTCAGCCCGGCGTCCAGCATGGCGGGGATAACGTTCTTGCCGAAGTCGTTGGAGGACTTGGGGTCCTCCTCGTCGGCAATAAGGAAGCGCCGCAGCACGTCCCAGCGGAACACGTAGATGCCCATGGAGGCGTTGGTGCTCTTGGGCTTCTTCGGCTTCTCCTCGAACTCGTAGACGGAGCC
>CALICR010000077.1 GCA_938049125.1 uncultured Clostridia bacterium | reverse complement strand
CCACCATGGACATCATCCAGAAATTCGGCGGCCGGCCCGCCAACTTCCTGGACGTGGGCGGCAGCGCCACCACGGAGCGCGTCACCGCCGCCTTTGAAATTCTCCTGTCGGATCCCCATGTGCGGGCCATCTTCGTCAACATCTTCGGCGGCATCATGAAATGCGACATCATCGCCGAGGGCATCGTCGCCGCCGCCGCGAAGGTGGGGCTCTCCGTCCCGCTGGTCGTGCGGCTGGAGGGCACGAACGTAGACCGGGGCCGCGAAATTCTGCGGCAGTCCGGGCTGAACATCATCCCGGCGGAGGACATGGCCGACGGCGCGCACAAGGCCGTCGAGGCCGCGAAGGGAGGCGCCGCGCAATGAGCATTCTTGTGAACAAGGACACGCGCCTGCTGGTGCAGGGCATCACCGGCGGCCAGGGCCGCTTCCACACGGAGCAGATGCTGGCCTACGGCACGAACATCGTCGGCGGCGTGACGCCGGGCAAGGGCGGCCAGACCGTCCTGGGCGTACCGGTCTTCGACACGGTGCGCGAGGCCGTCGAGGCCACCGGGGCCAACGCCTCCATCCTCTACGTCCCGCCGAGGTTCGCCGCGGACTCCATCCTGGAGGCCATCGACGCAGCGCTGCCCCTGGTGGTCTGCATCACCGAGGGCATCCCGGTGCTGGACATGGCCCGGGTGAAGCACTACCTGGAGGGCAGCGCCACCCGGCTCATCGGGCCGAACTGCCCGGGCCTCATCACCCCGGGCGAATGCAAGGTCGGCATTCTGCCGGGCTACATCCACAAGCCGGGCCACGTCGGCGTCATCTCCCGCTCCGGCACCCTGACCTACGAGGCGGTGCATCAGCTGACGCTCCGGGGCATCGGCCAGTCCACGGCCCTGGGCATCGGCGGCGACCCCATTCGGGGCACCGGCTTCGTGGACGCCCTCCGGCTCTTTGAGGAGGATCCGGACACCGCCGCCGTCGTCATGATCGGCGAGATCGGCGGCGCCGGCGAGGAGGAGGCCGCGGAGTTCATCCGCACCAGGATGACGAAGCCCGTCGCCGCCTTCATCTCCGGCCAGACGGCCCCCAAGGGCAAGCGCATGGGCCACGCCGGAGCCATCATCTCCGGCGGCAAGGGCACCGCCGCGGGCAAGATCGCCGCCCTCCGCGCCGCAGGCGTCGAGGTGGCGGACACGCCGGACCGCATCGGCGAGGCCCTCGAGGCCGCCGTCCGCCGCGCCGGGGTCTACGACCGCTGCCACAACCTCTGAGCTTCCACGCATAAAGCTTCCCCGGGGACTGTCCCCTGCCCCCGGGATATGAACCGCCCGGACTGCACCGCAGTCCGGGCGCTTTTTCCTTCCACAGGCAGCAAAACGCCGCGCCCCAAAACCGGGACGCGGCGCTGCATTTCTTGAATTATTCCCAGGTCGGCTCGTAGGAGTCGAGGTTCAGGCACACATAGCTCGTGCCGATGTTGACGGGCAGCTCGCTGCCGTCGGGCTGGGTGATGAGGAAGCGGTGGTCCTCGTCGGTGGTCCAGCGGATGGGGACGATTTTGCCCTCGGAGGCATAGTAGCCGTCGCCGCCCTCCAGGGAAATGTTCATATGAACGCCGTCCTCATAGAGGTGGGCCGTGGTGCCCAGGACGAAGACGTTCTTGACCGCCGTGACCTCGTCGGTCTTGTAGTCCGTCAGGCGCTCGCCGCAGCTCCAGCGCTCATAGAGCTTCGTGGTCTCGTCGTAGTGGAAGGACGTGCGCTGGATGCTGGAGAAATCGACGTTCAGCAGCGTGCAGTCCTCGCCGCCCGCGAGGACGGGATTCTCCTCGCCCTCCTTTGCCAGGAACGTGGTCCAGGGGCGCAGTTCCTCGGTCTCCGTGCGGCGGCCCAGGTCCTGGATGCAGTCGGCAATCAGCTCGTCGGTGGAGTAGAGCGTGTGCTCCGTGGCCAGGCCGTTCGGCTCCCGGAACCAATAATTGTGCTCCTGGAAGTTGATGTCGTCCATGCCCGTCTCCTCGAGGTAGTTGGCGCAGTAGCTCGGGTCCTCGCCGACGTGGATGTAGAGGGCGTCGAGGCCCGAGGCGATCTGGGCGAAGTTGATGCGGGCGGAGCGGATCGTGCCGATCTGGCCGATGCCGTCAATGTCCTTGTAGAAGGCCAGCAGCCGGGTGACATAGCCCTCGATGTAGGTCTCGAGGATCAGGTCCGCATGGCTCAGGCTGGTCTGAACGCGCTGCTGCTGGATGGTCATGTTGTTGATCATGATGGCGATGGGCCGCTTCGCGGCCTCCTCCTTCGTGCAGGGCGCGCCGGTCAGCTGGTTCACGGCCTCAGGCTCCGGCTCCGGTTCGGGCTCCGGTTCCGGCTCCGGCTCCGGTTCGGGTTCCGGTTCCGGTTCCGGCTCCGGCTCCTGGACCTGCTCCTTGAGCGACTCGGGCAGCGGGTCGTCCGACTTTTTACAGGCGGTAAGCGAAACCAGCAGCACGGCTGCCAGGATGACTGCGATCCAACGTTTCCACATGGTAAAACACCTCGACTTTGTACATTATGGATAAAAATTCGGTGAGACAGGAAACCCCGTCTCACCGATGATACCATATTTTGACGGTCAATGCAACTCCCCGGGGAAAATTCTCCGCCGCGGGCCGGTTCAGTCGAGCACGTACCGCCCGATGAGACGGCTCAGCAGCCCCACGTCCACGCTCCCGCGGAACTCGAATTTCGCCGTAAACGAATTGGAGAACACCAGGAAAAGCTCCGTATCCGGCATCAGCTCCCCGAAGCCGGGGGTCTGGATGGAGAAATACTGGACCTTTTTGTAGGGCATGGAGCTGAAGGTGCGCCGGGTGCCGGTCAGGCCCTGGACGTCCACGGCGATGATCCGCTTGTTGGTGAACACCAGCTGATCCCGGACCGTTCGGAAGGCCATGACCGCCTCCTCGCCGTCCACCAGCATCTTCTCCACGTCCTTCCGGATCGATTCCAGCCGGATCGGCTTCAGGTTGAACACGGAATCCTGATTAAAGCTCACGGGCATTTCAGTCTCCTCCTTTTCACAGCTTCACATCCCCCGAAGCTCAGTCCAGCTCCAGGTCCATCTCGGCGATGACGGCGGCGCAGCGCGGGCAGAGGCCCGTCTCCGCCTGGGCGGCGGTGGAGTGCTTCCAGCAGCGCGGGCACTTGGTGCCGGCGGCCTCGGAGACCTCGACGGTCAGGCCCTTGTAGCGCTCGCCCGCGCCGACGACCTTGGAAAGGTCGGGCTTGCCCTCAGCCAGCTGGCAGTCGGACACCAGGAAGAGGTCCGCCAGGTCCATGCCCTGCACGGTGCGCAGGGCCTCGGACGCCTCGGCGTCCAGGGCGAAGAGCCGGACCTCGGCCTCCAGGGCCTTGCCGATGCGCTTCGCGGCCCGGGCCTGCTCGAGGATGCCGTTGACGTCGCTGCGCACGCCCGCCAGCACGTCCCAGCGCGCCATGGCGTCGTCGGCCAGGGCGTATTCGGCGAAGACGGGATTCATCTCGTTGAGGAGCACGTTCCGGGCGTCGTCGCTGCTGCGGTGGGGCATCTGGAGCCAGATCTCGTCGCAGGTAAAGGCGAGGATGGGGGCGAACAGCTTCGTCATGGTGTCGAGGATGAGGAACAGGGCGGTCTGAGCGCTGCGGCGGGCCAGGCTGTCGCGGCCGTCGCAGTAGAGGCGGTCCTTGATGATGTCGAGGTAGAAGGCGGAGAGGTCGCCGACGCAGAAGTCGTTGATGGCGTGGGACACCACATGGAACTCATAGTCGCCGTAGGCCCGCAGGCAAACCTCCGTCAGCCGGTTCAGCCGCGTGACGGCCCAGCGGTCCAGCTCCAGCATCTCCTCCGGCGCGACCAGCCGGTCGGCGTCGAAGCCGTCCAGGTTGCCGAGGCAGTAGCGGGCGGTGTTGCGGAACTTGAGGTAGCTCTGGCTGAGCTGCTTGAAGATCTCCTCGGAGCAGCGAACGTCCACATGGTAGTCGGCGCTGCCGGCCCAGAGGCGGATGAGGTCCGCGCCGTACTTCTTGATGATGTCACGCGGCTCAACCACGTTGCACTTCGACTTTGACATCTTCTGGATGCCGGCCGACTTCACAGGCTGGCCGTCTTCCTTGGAAATCGCGCCGGTCGGGCGGCCCTTTTCGTCCGTCTTCACCTCGATTTCATCGGGGTAGTACCAGCGGATGTGCCCATCCGGAAGCTCGCGGTAGAAGGCTTCGGCGCAGAGCATGCCCTGCGTGAA
Organism: uncultured Clostridia bacterium; assembly: GCA_938049125.1. Taxonomy (GTDB): domain Bacteria; phylum Bacillota; class Clostridia; order Oscillospirales; family Oscillospiraceae; genus RGIG3159. The sequence goes on along the minus strand of CALICR010000077.1, from coordinate 36 downwards.
GAGACGCTTGAACGGCTCATCAAACTTCACGAGCCC
>CALICR010000076.1 GCA_938049125.1 uncultured Clostridia bacterium | reverse complement strand
CACGGCGTCCTTCAGAAAGAAGGCGGGCACCAGCGCCAGCGCGCGGCCCAGCGTCACGAAGTTCTCGCGCAGCGCGTGGACCTCGGCGGTATAGTCCCGGAGCAGCGGATCGTGCTGCACCACGGAGAAGTAGGCCGTCGTGTCCGGATAGTTCAGGAACAGGCTCGCCGCCGAATAGATCAGGGCGTAGACCGTGTAGCCCCACCGGGTGGGGAACAGGCAGAGAATGCCGATGGCGAGGATGGCGACAAGCGCGCCGGCGAGCATACTGACACCGCGCTTCTTCGCCGTGACGACGCGGCCATAGGCCAGAGCCGTCAGCATGGTGATAATGCCGCAGACCGTGTTCAGCGCGCCGATGGCCGACTCGTGCTTCAGGATGTTATAAACCAGCAGCGAGACATAGTAGGCGCTGCCCGATGTCATGAAGGACAAAAGCATCGTCGAGAAGAGGCCGCGCACCAGATTGGGATTCCGGATCATGTTCCGGGCCGTCAGACGGATGCTGTGGGGCGTCCGGGGGGCGGGCCCCACGGGAGCCAGGCGGTAGGAGAAGCCGATGCCCGCCAGCAGAATCGCCGTGGAGATGGCAAACAGGATGCGGTAGCCCGTCAGGTTGCCGAAGGACGAGATGAACATGCCCGTCAGGAGCGGCAGCACCAGCTGCGCCACGGTGCTGAGCAGCCCCATGGAGGACTGGGCGGCATCGCGGCTGCGGTCCGTGGTGTAGGTCAGGAGCAGCGGCGTGTAGCTTGTATAGTAGAAGCCGTTGCCCACGGAGAACAGGGCCGAAAGGGCGTAGACCACCAGCTCCGAGGGGTTGCCGTCGATGGTCAGGATGAGGTAGGCCAGGGCGTGCATGGAGAGGCCCACCCGCAGGCTCAGCGCCGTGGAATGGCGGCGCACCAGCACTACCGCTGCCAGCATTGCCGGCGGCTGGACGCAGGCCAGCACCAGGTTATAGCGCATCATGGCCATGGAGCTGCCGGTGACGCGCAGCAGGAAGATGTTGAAGAAGGAATTCGAGAGCAGGGAGGCAATGGTATAGACCGCGATGACGCAGAGGAAGCGGCCGAAGGCGCCGCCGAGCCGCGCGTAGCCGGTCTCAATCCAGAGGCGCCGGAAAAAGCGTTTGACTTTGGTTCCCATAGATTTCCACTCCGATTTCCGGCCGCGGCCTTGCCGGCGCACCGGATTGCTGGTATAGTGAGGGCGCAGACGCCGGGCGTCAGCCGTCCTTTTCCCGGTAGTTCTTCCGGTAGGTCTGGGGCGACATCCGGAAGTAGGAGCCGAACGCCTTATAAAAGGAGGACTCCGCCGTGTAGCCGCAGAGCGTGGCGATCTGGTAGCAGGAGTAGTCCGTGCTGCGCAGCAGCCAGGACGCATAGTCCATCTTGGAGCGCTGGAGCTTCTGGCGGAAGCTCATGCCGTAGTTCTGCTGGATGATGCGGTTGAGCTGGTGGCGGCTCAGGTGCAGCCGCTGGGCCAGGTCCGCCTCGGAGCCGATGGACTTGGGCCAGGGCGAGAAGAACGTGTCGATCTGCTGCATATTGAGCTGCCACTGGGCGCTGCGGCTCCGGTTTTGGGTCTGGAGGTGGGCCGGGTTGGCCACGCGGAACACCTCGATGACGATCTCCGTCAGCTTCGCCGCCACCAGCTCCTCATGGAACAGCCGCGGCGACACGCCGTCGCGGTCCAGCTGGCGGCAGAGGGAGATGACCTCCGGCGAGACATAGAAGGGCTGGGCGCTGAGGATGCCGAGGAGGGACTCCAGGTGCTCCTGGCCCTCCACCTTCAGCATCAGCGCCACGCGCTCAATGTCCGGGGAGACGTTGTGGGGCATATGGAAGCGCCCCGCGGGAATGAGAATGGCCATGCCCGCCTGGAGCGGGTAGCTCTCGCCCTCCTCCTCCATCTCGCAGGAGCCGGAGAGGATGATGTGCAGCTCGTTGGCCACATTGTTGTGGCGGCTGGAATCCCACTGGCGCACGCAGTAGGCCTCCTTGGTATTCGGAATGATCTCAACCGTCTCGCCGCCCAGCGAAACTGTGATCCCGGCGGTATTCATCTGAAATCGTACACTCCTTTCGGTCCGGATCGTCCGATTCCCTGTCATTTTCTCCGTTTTCGGAACCGAATTGCTCCAAACGGAATGTCCCCCACGGGCGCGCTTCGCCGCCCTGCCGGGGAATCCCCGCATTTTGAGCACTTTTCCCCGTGAATTCTTCCAAACGGAGGTGACGCTGCTATCTAACGGTAATTACACCTTATCACCGCCTAAAAATAATTTCAACTGTCATTTTGCCCGCAATTCTGCAAAAATATGGACCATTTTTCCTGTTGCAACATGGGGCGCATCCATTAAAATTGATGGTAAGCCTACGCGCAAAATGCAAATGCACCGTTTGGAGCATCGGCGCACCGTGCTTTCCCTTGGGAGAGAACCGAATCCTTTCGCCTGCTCCTGTCCGTATCCGGCGGCGAAAATTGCCGTTTTCCGAACCGAAACGATCAGAATGGAGGAAAAATATGGAAAACCGGAACCTTACGCAAGTCTCCGCGGAGGAGCACGAGCCTGCTCCCATCCCGCCCTATGGCCTTCGGCGGCTGCTGCACACCGTGGGCGGACATTTTACGAAGCTCCTGCTCGCAAACGTACTGACCGTCGTCTGCAGCATCCCCATCGTCACCATCCCGGCGGCTCTGGCGGGCCTCCACGCCGTGGTCCAGCAGTACTACCGCAAGGGCTACGGCGACGTCTTCTCCAAATTTTTCGGGGAGTTCAAGGCGAACTTCTTCTCCCGGCTCTTCATCGCCGCGGTGCTGGCCGTGCTGCCCGTCGGGGGCTGGTTCCTGGGCGCACAGCTCAGCGACCCCGCCGCCGTCGGCATCTGCGCCTTCTTTGTGGTGCTGGACCTGCTGGTCTACGGCTGGTGGTTCCCGCAGATCGCGCTGCTGAAGCTCAGCCCGGGGCAGGCCCTGCGCAACTCTTTCCTGATGATCTTCATCGCCACAAAGGAAAACGTGCTGCTCCTCGTGCTGAGCGGCCTGACCATTATTCTGAACACGCTGCTCTGGCCCGTGTCGCTCATCCCCATCGCCATCTTTGCTCCGGCGCTCTTCGTGCTGCTGACGGCGGACATCGTGAATCCCGTGCTGGACAAGCGCATCATCGGCCCCGCCGCCGAGGCGGAGGCGGCCGATCAGCAGGCATAAGGAGCGCCCGGCGCCCTTTGCATATACAATACTATATAAAATATAACAGACGACGGAGGCTTATCACATGAAGATCATTCATGAGGGCTTTGACGCCTTCCGCGCAGGCGCCTTCGGCAACGCCGGAGCCAACCTGTTCGTGGACGCCAAGGGGACCGTGCGCCGCATCGCGGAGCAGGACCTGAATGGAGACGGGAGCTTCGACATCGTGTTCCCCAACAGCCACGGCTACATCGAGCGCGGCCCCACCACCATCTTTACCAAAAAGCCCGACGGCTGGGCCGAGAAGGAGCTGCCCCACGACAGCTGCTGGAAGACCCGCACCCTGGACCTCGACGGCGACGGCTTCGAGGACCTGCTCATCGCCAACGCTGAGAACGGCGTCACGTCCATCCTGACCTCCTACGTCTACTGGGGCGGCAAGGACGGCCTCACCGGCGAGCGCGCCGAGTTCCGCACCGACGGCGCCTACGACGTGGCGGCCATCGACCTGACCGGCAACGGCCTCAAGGACCTGGTGTTCACCAGTGCCTGGTACGACCACCACTTCCCCGGCTTCGACTACAAGCAGAAGGTCTTCGTCCAGGAGTCCCCCCGGCACTTCCGGGAGGCCACGGACGAATTCAACTTCAACTGCAACACCATCATGAGCATCGCCGTCGCCGACTTCACCGGCAACGGCTACGATGACCTGGTCTTCATCGGCTTCCTGCGCGATGGGAGCCTGAACGGCACCGGAACCGGCTACATCTACCACGGCGGACCGGACGGCCTCTCCAAGACGCCGGAGACCTTCGACACCCACCTCGCCACCAGCGCCATCGCGGCGGACCTCTACGGCCGCGGCGTGCCCGAGCTCATCACCGGCGGCGACAACCGCGTCACCGTTTACCATAATCGGAACGGTCACTTCTCCGCCGACGACACGGAGACCTTCGTGGTCGCCGGTCAGCGGACCCAGTTCTTCAATGGCCGCCTTGGCCTCGACGCGGCGGACGTGGACGGCGACGGGGTCATGGAGCTGGTCGTCGGCAGCGGCGCGGGCTTCCAGATCCGCAAGGCCACGGACCTCCAGTCCGTCTGGCAGCAGGTGGACGGCTTCCACTGCAGCGGCGTCCGGGCCTACGACTTCCGCGGCGACGGCAAAAAAGACATCCTCGCCTGCTGCTACACCACGCCCAAGACCTACGACACCGACTCCTTCCTGTTCCTGAACACGGAGGACCGCTACTCCATGGACCACATCGTCCGCTTCCCGACCCACGGCTGCGTGAACGTGGACGCCGCGGACCTGGACCACGACGGTCAGGCGGAGATCATCTTCTGCAACACCATGTACGGCCCCAGCCAGTTCGACCCGGCCTTCCCCGTCTTCTGCTACCACGGCACGAAGGACGGCGTCTTTTCCGCGGGCAGCCGCGTCGAGTACCCCGTCAAGTACGGCGCCTACTCCTATGCCGCGGCGGACGTGGACAACGACGGCTATCCGGAGCTGGCCGCCACGTCCTGGAGCGACGTGCGCCTCTTCAAGGGCACGAAGGACGGCCCGGACCCGAGCGCCTACACCGAGGTCCATGAGCCGGAGGACCGCATCCTCGGCGGCATCATCTTCGCGGACCTGAACCGCAACGGCTGGCTCGACATGATCGCCACGGGCAAGAAGGGCTACATCTTCTGGGGCGGTCCCGAGGGCTACTCCAACGACCGCCGCACGCCGCTGCCCGGCGAGTGGGACACGGCCCAGGCCATGGTCCTGGCGGATGTCAACGGCGACGGATACCTCGACCTCGTCCACGGCTCCCACTTCGGTGACCTCAGCATCATCTGGGGCACCCCCGACGGTCTGGACACGGAGTCTGAGCCGACCCGCATCCACCTCAAGAACCAGAACGGCGCAGAGCTCATGGGCGTCGCCGCCGCGGACATCAACGGCGACGGCAAGCTGGAGCTGATGGCCACCAGTTGCGGCCACTACACGAAGCGGCGCAGCTTCCTCAACATCCTCTTCGACCCCGACGCGGGCTACCCCATGGAGAAGCAGGTCTCCTTTGAGACCGGCGGCACCACGGGCTACCTCTCCCTGGCCGACCTGCGGCACACCGGCGCGCTGGACCTCATCCTGCCCTTCTACTCCACCTCCGACAGCCGCGTGCTGCCCCTGCGCATTTTCCGAAATGACGGCAAGGGCAACTTCGATTTTGCGCACCCCCAGTCCATCGTCTGCGAGAGCTCCATCGCCAGCCTGCCCGTGGACCTGGACCGCAACGGCTACCCCGACCTGCTGATCTGCTGCCACCGCAACAACCTCGGCCACATGGTCGAATCCCTGCTCTACCACAACGGCCCCGACGGCCTGGATCTGGAGCACCCCCAGAAGCTGCTGGGCTACGGCCCCCACGACTTCACCCGCAACATGCTCTTCAACATGGCGGACCGCACGGAAAGCGAATACTACACCTCCGTGCCCATGCAGGCAGAGCCGGGCGTTCTGCGCCTTAGCTGGGACGCCGAGACGCCTGCGGACACGGCACTGCGGATGCGCGTGCGCTTTGCCCCGGACGAGGCTTCCCTGACCCAGGCGGCCTGGAGCGCGCCCGTGGCCGCCGGAGAGGCCGTCCCCATCCCGGCGGACGCCGCCTGCGTGCAGTATCAGGCCGAATTCTTCGCGCCGAACGCCTGCGGCAGCCCGCGCCTCCATAAGGTCGAGGTTTCCATCTCGGCAGAATAACGCGGTTTTTGTCAGTCCGGATCAGGAGCTGCGCCCCGCCAAGGGGGCAGCTCCTGGGCCGGGCTGCCCGGCCCAGGTCAAAAAAATCGCGCATTGTACGTGTTTTTTCGGAAGGAAAAGATTTCGGTTTCACAAAAACGCTCCAAATTTCCAGTCTCCATTTTGGCGCTGGGCGCGCAAAAATGACAGTTCAGCCTGAAAAATTGCGCGTTACTGTTATTTTGGAGCACCTTTTCTGTTCCGGGGCACCAAAAAGAAAATTGACAGAAAGTGAACCATTCTGTAAACTGGAAGAAAAAGGACTTCTTCCAATTTGTAGATTGTGTACAAAAAAACTGATGGATTTTTGACCGCTCTCTGGAGCTTCGTTCAAGAAAGTTCCGTGTTTCGAGAAAATAAAACAGTATCCCCGTTTTATCCCGGTGTCCCCCTGCCGGTTCGACGCGTCCCGGCGGGTTGCACAAATACAAAATCAAACAGGAGGAACAGTATGAAAAAGCGCATCATTGCCCTGTTGCTGGCTGTGCTGATGATTCTCAGCATGACTGCCTGCGGCAGCAAGCCCGATACTACCACGGACGACAACAAGGCATCCGACGCCGAAACCACCCCCGAGACGCCGGCGGAAGACGCTGCCGCCGAGGATCCCAAGGAAGATGCCGAAACCACGACCGCCGACGGTGAAGTCGAGTACACCATCCAGTGGTTCGCCGGCTCCAGCATGATCGAGAACGGCGACGCCGACTTCATCCGCGAGAAGTTCATCGCTGCGTATCCCCAGTACGACATCAACATCGTTGAATCCGACATGGATGCCTCCGGCACCCTGACCGCCATCGCCGGCGGTGAGCAGATCGACTGCTTCTGGGGCGACTTCTACACCATCCTTGAGGGCGGCGCGGGCGGCACGTTCCTGCCCCTGAACGAGTACTTCGAGAAGGACGGCGTGGACTTCACCGACCTCTACGGCGAGTTCTGCTACAACACCTCCACCATCGACGGCCAGATCTACGGCGTTCCCCAGTACTACAACACCTTCAAGGTCTTCTACAACAAGACCATGGCCGACGAGAAGGGCATCACCATCCCCTCCGAGTGGACCTGGGACGAGTTCGTTGAGACCGCGAAGAAGTTCGAAGATCCCGACAACGGCGTGAAGTACGGCGCTGTCATGTCCATCGCCTGGACCCAGACCTGGGCCGCCATGGCCAACAACATGGGCTGGTACCTGACCTCCGTTGACGACGAGGGCAACGTCTCCGTCAACCTCGACGACGAGCGTCTCGAGACCGTCATGCAGGCCGTTTACGACCTGGGCGCGGTCGACCATGCCATCCCCACCTACACCGAGTACTCCGCTGAGAGCATCAACCGCCGCGCGGAGCTGGCCAACCAGCGCACCGGCATGATCATCGACGGCCCCTTCACCTTCGTGTGGCTGAAGAACTACATGTTCAACGATCCCGGCGAAGGCAACCTGCCCTTCGAGGTCGGCGTTGCCGAGCTGCCCTCCTTCCCCGGCGGTGAAAACTGCTCCTACGCGACCAACGTTGGTCTGTGGGGCATCCCGAAGACCTGCGGCAACCCCGAGGCTGCCTACCGCTTCATCCGCTTCATTGAGAACGAGGACCCCGACTGCGCCGCCCTGATGTCCGCCTATATGTCCACCTACACCAAGTGGGAGGAGCAGGGCGTCGACGTCAGCGACATCAACTATGCCGTGTTCTCCAACTTCACCGACATCTACGGCGAGAAGCACACCGACATCTACAGCCATGAGCTGGTCGATGCGCTCTGCACCATCCCCCACGAGTTCTGCGATGTGTACTGGAACTTCAACCCGAATCTCTACGCATCCGAGTCCGCCTGCCAGGCTGTCTTTGACGAGCAGTTCTCCACCTTCATGTCCGGCGAAGTCGATTTCGACACCTGGGTTGCCACCGTCACCCCGCTCATGGAGCAGCGCCTGGCCGACTCCGGTCTGGACCACATCAACCTCGATTGATTCTAACACGAACACCGTTTGCTGTTGATTAGTCACTTTTGAGAAATGTGGCTGCCAGGGTCACACTTGCGCAGCCACATTTCTTCTATTCTTATCACTCCGGGGAAACCCTTCCCCGCCCACCCAATAAAATCCCTACGGAAGGAGATATGCTGTTTGGATAGCACATCGGCATCCCCGAAGAAAAAGCAGCTCTTCAAAATGAAGAGAAATACCGAGCAGAACCTCGCAGGCTATACCATGATCTTCCCCAGCCTGCTGTCGTTCGCCGTCTTCACGGTCTTCGGTATCATTCTGTCCGTGTACCTTTCCTTCACGGACTGGAGCATGCTCCGCGGCCTGGAAAATGCAAACTGGGTCGGCTTTAAGAATTTCACGGACGCAGTCGGCGATATGTACGTCCGCTCCAGCATCAAGAACAACGTTATCCTGCTGATCGCCCTGCCGATCACGCTCCTGCTGGCCATGATTTTCGCCACAATCTTCAATAAATCAATCTACGGCAAGGCCGGCGCACGCGCCCTCTTCTTCCTGCCCTACGTCACAAACATCGTCGCTGTGGCCACGGTCTGGAGAGCCCTCTTTCACCCCTCCCAGGGCCCCATCAATATGCTGCTTCACACCCTGGGCATTCCCATGGAAAGCCTCCCTGGCTGGTTCGGCAGCAGCAAATGGGCCATTTGGGGCATCGTCCTCATCACCATTTGGCAGACCCTCGGCTATGATGTCGTGCTCTACACCGGCGGTCTTCAAAGCATCCCGAATGAACTGTACGAGGCCGCTTCCCTGGACGGCGCCGGTCCCATCACCCAGTTCTTCAAAATCACCCTGCCCCAGCTTGCACCGACCACCTTCCTGCTGACCATCCTGGGCGTCATTGGCAGCCTCCAGACCTGGACCTTCATGCAGATCTGCTCCGGCCCGGGCACCAGCACCTACACACTCGGCCTCTACATCTACAACTCGGCATTCAAGAACAACCGCGCCGGCTTCGCCTGCGCGCTGGCCTGGATGCTTGCACTGGTCATTTTCGTCTTCACCATCATCCGGATGCGGTACGAAAAGAAATTCAGCGTGGACTAAAGGGGGTATGATCTATGCCAATTATGACGACAAAACAGAAGATCGGCAAAGCAATCCTGACCCTCATCGTCTGGATCATCGGTCTTGCCATGGTATTCCCCTTCGTCTGGATGATCTCCAGCGCCTTCAAGACCCAGGCCACCGTGTACAACTTCCCCATTGAAATCATCCCGAAGGAGCCGACCCTGAAGCCCTTCAAGCTCCTGTTCCTCCGGGTTCCCTATTGGACCTACTTCTTCAACTCCGTGAAGGTCGCAATTCTGGCCGTTACCGGTACCTTTTTCTCCTGTACCATGGCCGGCTTCGCCTATGCAAAGATCCCCTTCAAGGGCCGCAACGGCCTGTTTCTGCTGAAGCTGACCTGCACCATGATCCCGGGCCTGGTCACCATGGTCCCGACCTACATGATCTGGTCCAAGCTCGGCCTCGTGAACACCCACGCCGTCCTGTGGCTGCCCTACTTCCTTGGCGGCACCTTCGGCGTCTTCATGATGCGCCAGGCCTTCATGTCCCTGCCGACGGCTCTGATGGAGTCCGCCCGCATCGACGGCGCGAACAACTTCCAGATCTACTGGAAGATCGCTCTGCCAAACGTCAAGGCCACCGTCGCTTCCCTGCTGTTCTTCTACTTCCTCGGCACCTGGAACGACTACACCACCCCGCTGCTGTACCTCCGCGACAAGGCGCTCTATACCCTGCCTCTGGCGGTCAAGTACTTCAACGACAAGGAGACGCAGAACGTGCCCGTCATCATGGCGGCGAACCTGCTGATGCTGCTGCCGGTCATGGTCTTCTTCTTCTCCTGCCAGAAGTTCTTCGTCAACGCGCTGGTGAGCTCCGGCGTCAAGGGCTGATCCATGGACGGCCCTGACCGCGGCGCGAAAAAAGCCGCACTCCGCAACTGGCTCGACTACCACGGCGGCTGGCTGGTCTTCGGCCTCGTCCTGCTCTGGCTCCTCGGCTCCAGCCTCATCGGTTCGCTGAAAAAGCCGAAGCCTGACGTCCGCGTCGCCTATGTCGGCAGCGAGACCCTCACGGACTCTGCTGCTGCCGCCATCCAGACGGCGCTTGAACAGTTCTGCGAGGACCGCAGCGGCGACGGCCAGGTCCTCGTCGAGGTGGTGGACTACAAGATCCCGAGTCTCTTTCAGCCCCAGCTGACCGGCATCATGGACTACGTCGAGCAGGCCTCGCTGGCCGGAGACCTGGAGGCCTGCGAGAGCGAGATCTTCCTGCTTGAGGACGCTGCCGCCTTCCAGCGGCAGACGCTCCGGCTGGAGCTGCCCGACGGCACGCTCCCCGCGGAGGACGACGAGAGCGGCGAAAGCAATGCGGTCCGCTGGTCCGACTGTCCGGTGCTCACGGCGCTGGACTTAAACGGCGGGGATTCCGGCCTGATGGTCTTCGACGCGGACCGGGCGTTCATTGCAAACCTGGAGATTTGCCTGCGCGGCTATGATACCCAGGAAAAGCGGGAGGAGCACCGGGCCGCCGCCGGCCTTATGGCGGCCATCACCGCGGGTGCCCGCTGAACGGGCCGAAGCTTGCGCGGGACCCCTCAAAACGCACCTGCGTCCGGGGCCCCGCGCAATTTTTCTATTCCAAATCTTATTTGATCCAAACATACGGCGGTGCGGCCGCCGAACGGGAGGGAAACAATATGAAATTCATCCACGATTCCGGCTTTGAGGCCTTTTCCAAGGGCACCCTCGGCAACGGCGGCCAGAACATCTACGTCTCGAAGAAGGGCGTCATCCAGCGCATCAACCTTCTGGATGTCAACCTCGACGGCTACCCGGACATTCCTCTGGCCAATTCCCACTCGGACAACCCCCGGGTGCCCACGGAGGTCTACGCCCTGGACGGCTCCGGTGAAAGGCTCGCCAGTCTCTACTCCGAGGGCTCCTTCTGCGCCGCCCTGGCAGACCTGAACGGCGACGGCTATCAGGACCTGATCGTCGGCAACCAGTACAACGGCGTCAACAACCTGAACTGGGCCAACGTCTACTACGGCGACCCCAAGGGCTTCAGCCTCCGCCGCATGATCCGGCTCTACGCCCCGGGCACCACGGCCCTGGCCGCCGGCGACTTCGACGGCAGCGGCCATCCGGACATCGTCTTCTTCGGCAAAAGGACCTGCCGCGTCTACGGCAACCGGGACGGCATTGTGCTCGACGGCTGCTGCACGGAGCACACCATCCCCGGCGGCGAGCTGGTGGAATTCGCCGTTTCCTGCGACTTCGACGGCGACGGCTATGACGACGTGGCCGTCAAGTTCGGCGACGGCACCGTCCTCGTCCTCTGGGGCAGCCCCGAGGGCCTCGACTTCGACCATCCCCAGACCGTCTACCAGGGCCATGACACCGAGAACAAGCTGAAAACGGACGCGGCGGCCCAGGGCGGTGTCGCCTCCCTCTCGGTTCTCGCGGGCTTTGAGAGCTACCGCCTCAGGCGGCTCACGGTCCAGGGCACGCCCTGCCTCTTCCTCTATGAGGACGGCGAGGCCGCGTTCTACACCTGGGAGGGCCGGACCTTCCGCGAATGGCTGCGCCTGCCCACGGGTCCCGTCTGCTCCGCCGCCGCGGGCGACCTGGACGGCGACGGCTACGACGAGCTGATCTTCACCTCCCTGACGCCGGACAGCGAGGGGAAGGAGCACGCCGCCGTCTGGTTCGGCGGCCCCGACGGCTTCTCCGCGGACCGCACCCAACGCATCGAGACCGCCCGGGTCCGCGACGTCGTCCTCGACGATCCGGAGAAGACGGGCCGGGCCGACGTCTTCTTCGTCCCCACGACCAACGAGTTCTACAACGACCAGCCCATCCTGCGCTGCCGCGGCGGCGTGCTGGACCTCGCCAAGGCCGAGCATATCCCCTCCCACGCCTGCGCCGCCCTGCTCATCGACGGGTCGAATCCCGAGACGGGCCGCACGGCCATCGTCGTGAACCGCAACGACAGCCACAACGACGGCGACGAGTACTCCTACATCTACCTCGGCAGCGCCGAGGGCTACGACCCGGCCCGGCGCATCGAGCTCAAGGGCTGGGCTCCCACGGAGATGAAGATCGCCGACTACAACGACGACGGCCTCCCGGACGTGCTCATCGCCAACGACGACGAGAACAAGGGCCCCGTCACGGGCCGCGTCATGCCCTGCTACCTCTACTTCCAGGACGGGAACGGCTTCGACAACGCCCGGAGGGTGGACATCCCCTCACCCCACACCATGAGCGCCCTGGTGGCCGACGTGGACAAGGACGGTGAGCTGGAAATCATCACCGCGGGCTTCACCTGCGACTTCATCGACATCTGGCACGCCGACGGCAAGGGGGGCTATACCAATCAGCGCATCGACCTCAAGGTCCCCACGGGCCTTCAGGGCGAGGACCCGCTCACCCGGAAGCCCTACCCCGAGAACGCCAATCAGCCCCGCTTCCTCTGCATCGGAGACATCAACAACGACGGCTGGCTCGACATCTACGTGCCCATGTGCGACAGCAAATCGGCCTCGGCCATCGTCTGGGGCGGCCCCGAGGGCTACTCCGCCGACCGCGTGACCCTGCTGCCCGTGGAATACTCCATCTGCGGCAAGTTCTACGACCTCGACGGCGACGGCTGGCTCGACCTCATCTCCGGCTCCTTCTACGGCGCCCACGAGGCCAACAAGTTCATGTCCAACACCACCATCTACTGGGGCGGCCCCGACGGCTACTCCCCGGACCGCCGCACGACCCTGCCGGGCTACGGCACCGTGGACCTCACCGTGGCGGACTTCACGAACAACGGCATGCCGGACATCTTCGTCTGCAACTACAACGGCGCGTTCACCCGGAACCTCGAGTGCTACCTCTTCTACGGCGAGAAGGGCGGCATTTACAGTGCCGACAACATGATGCCCATCCCGCTCATGTCCTGCTCCGGCGCGCTGGCCATGGACTTCAACGGCGACGGCTACGTCGATCTCGCCGTCTCCAACCACAAGACCGGCGGCAACCACCGCGGCGACTCCATGATCCTCTGGAACGGCCCGGACGGCATGAGCCGCGCCAACGTCACCCGCCTCCCCGCCGTCGGCCCCCACGGCCTCACCCACCAGGACTACACCAACGTCATGACCGGCGGCTTCGAGGAGTTCTACACCTCCCGGGTCTTCGACCTCGGCGCGCCCGCCGCCGTCATCGCGGCCAGCTATGAGGCCAGCGAGCCGAAGGGCAGCTGGGTCACGCTGACGGTCCGCGCCGCGGACACCGAGGAGGCCCTGGAGGCGGCGGAGTTCACCGACGCCGCCAAGCTCCCGGCGGGCCGGTTCGTCCAGTACCGCCTCGCCCTCGGCAGCAAGGTCGGCTCCACGCCCCGCGTGACCGGCGTCAAGCTCGCCCTCTCCGAGGACTGAACTCCATACGCAAAGCGGCCCCGGAAGCTATAGGCTT
>CALICR010000075.1 GCA_938049125.1 uncultured Clostridia bacterium | reverse complement strand
CTCCAAGTCACTGGCCTCCCTCGGCGGCTATATGGCGGCGAGCGCCCGGGTCTGCGACTATGTGCGCCACGCCTCGCGGCCCCACATCTTCTCTGCGTCTATCCCGCCGTCCAACTGCGCCGTGGCGCTGGCGTCACTGCGCTATCTCGAGACGCATCCGGAGCTGGTGACCCATCTTTCGGATCTGGCAGCCTATGCCCGCGGGGCCTACCGGCGGAACGACATCCCCATTATGGAGTCCGAGACGCCCATCATCCCCATCTATACCTACGAGGCCATGCGCACGCTTCAAATTCAGAAGGAAATTTATGAGAACGGCGTCTATGTCAACGCGGTGCTGCCTCCGGCCTGCGCACCCAGCGAGTGCCTGCTGCGCACCAGCATGATGGCGACGCTGACGGAGCCGCTGCTGGACGAGGCGGCGGAAATTATGGCGAAGGTGATCCATGCCCATGCGTAAGATCGTATTTCTGACCGGAGGCAGCTCCGGCATTGGCCTCCAGACAGCTTTGGCGCTGAAAAACGCCGGGTGTACCGTCTACGAGATGAGCCGCAAGGACGTGGATCATCCCGGTATTTTCCACCTTTCCGGCGACGTGACGAAGCCGGAGACCATCCGCGCCGCCGTGGACGCGGTGCTGGAAAAAGAGGGCCGCATCGACATTCTTGTCAACAATGCGGGCTTCGGCATCTCCGGTGCCATCGAGTTCACGACGCCCGAGGAGGCGCGGAAGCAGATGGACGTCAACTTCTTCGGCATGGTCAACGTCTGCGCCGCCGTGCTGCCCCATATGCGGGCGGCAGGCGCGGGGCGCATCGTGAACCTCAGCTCCGTGGCCGCGCCCATCGCCATCCCGTTCCAGGCCTTCTATTCCGCCTCCAAGGCGGCCATCAACGCCTACTCCCAGGCGCTGGCCAACGAGGTGCGGCCCTACGGCGTGACGGTCTGCGCCGTCATGCCCGGCGATATCCGCACCGGCTTCACCGCCGCCCGGGAGAAGCAGGCCCGGGGCGACGAGGCCTACGGCGGCCGCATCGCCCGCTCCGTGGCGAAGATGGAGCACGACGAGCAGACAGGCATGGACCCCGCCAAGGCCGGGGCCTACATCGCCAGCCTGGCGCTGCGCCGGTCCGTCAAGCCGCTCTACGCCATCCGGGCGGACTACAAGTTCTTCGTGATGCTCTCGCGGCTCCTGCCGGTCCGGACGCTCAGCTGGCTCGTCTATCAGCTTTACGCGAAATGACCGCGGCGGCGCGGCCCCCGGGGCCGTGCCGCTTATGCGTCGTCCCCGGCGTAGAGGGCCAGCGCGTCCTCCAGCATGGCCCGGAACTCCTGCCGCGCCGCGGGCGGGGACAGGAGCTCCGGCTGGCCGCCGAAGCCCGCCAGCCAGCCGTAGAAGAGCGGCGAGTCCACCACGGCGGCGGTGAAGGTGAAGCGGTCCTCCCCGTCGGGGATCAGCATGGCGTCGTGGCCGAAGCGGTCGTAGATGACGCCCGCGAGCCGCCGGGGGAAGCGCAGGCGCACGGTCATCTCCGGGCCGCCGAACATGCCGAAGGTCTTCTTGAGGTAGGCGGCGAGGTCCAGCTTCGCCGTCTCCTCCGTCTGCACCCGCGGCGTTCCGGTCTCCTGGATGCGCGTCATCTTGTCCACCCGGTAGTGGGTGAGACCGTGGCGCGCCGAGTGGGCGATGAGGTAGTAATTCTCGTGGTCCCAGCAGAGCGCATAGGGGCTGGCGACATAGGGACCGGGCCGGGCGCGCCGCGCACCGCCGAGGTCCCAGTCAAAGTAGCCGAAGCGGATCTGGCTGTTGTTCAGGATCGCGTCGTGGATACGGTCCACGTTGTAGTAGATGCTCTCGTTCATGGTCTTGACGCGGCCGCTGACCACCACCTGCCGCTGGAGCCGCGCCGCGTCGTGGCGGCTCGCGAGGGCGCTGAGCTTTCCGATGAGGGCCATGGACTTCCGGTCCGTCAGGAACCGGGAGGACTGGACCGCGTCCACCAGCAGCTTCAGCTCCGGCAGCTCGAAGGCCCGGGACGCGAGGTAGTATCCGCCGCCCCGGCCCCGCCGGAGGCAGAGGTCGAGGCCGAAGTCCCGCAGCGTCTCAATGTCGGAGTAGACGCTCTTCCGTTCCGCCGGGATGTCCCGGGCGGCGAGATAGGCGAGGATCTCCGGCATGGACGCGGGATGGGCCTCGTCGGTCTCCCGCTCGAAAAATTCCTTGAGGACCAGCAGCTTCTGCTTCTGGCGCTCCTGCTTCGGCATGGCGGCCACCTCCTTTTTCTCTACCATACCACAAAATTTGAAAAAAAGATACCGGTTTCCCGAAATGCGGGAAGCCGGGGAAACGGAGTTTTTATGCCGACCTTCGGATGTCACCTCTCGTCCTCCGCGGGCTTCCTCGCCATGGGGAACACGGCCCTCGCACTGGGCGCGGATACCTTTCAGTTTTTTACCCGGAAT
>CALICR010000074.1 GCA_938049125.1 uncultured Clostridia bacterium | reverse complement strand
TTCCTGAACAAGTGCGATCAGGTTGACGACGAGGAGCTGCTGGAGCTGGTCGAGATGGAAGTCCGCGAGACCCTCGACTTCTACGGCTTCCCCGGCGACGACACCCCCATCATCCGCGGCTCCGCTCTGAACGCTCTGGCTTGCGAGTCCAACGATCCCAACGCTCCCGAGTACGCCTGCATCAAGGAGCTCATGGACGCTGTTGACGAGTGGATCCCGACTCCTGCCCGTAACGATGATCTGCCCTTCCTGATGCCCGTTGAGGACGTCTTCACCATCTCCGGCCGCGGCACCGTCGCCACCGGTCGTGTGGAGCGCGGCATCATCAAGAAGAATGAGCCCGTCGAGATCGTTGGCCTGAGCGACGAGAAGAAGACCACCGTCGTCACCGACATTGAGATGTTCCACAAGCTGCTCGACTTCGCTGAGGCCGGCGACAACATCGGCGCCCTGCTCCGCGGCATCGACAAGAAGTCCATCGAGCGTGGCCAGGTTCTGGCGAAGCCCGGTTCCATCCATCCCCACACCAAGTTCGTCGGCCAGGTTTACGTCCTGTCCAAGGACGAGGGCGGCCGTCATACCCCGTTCTTCAACAACTACCGTCCCCAGTTCTACTTCCGTACCACCGACGTGACCGGCATCATCACCCTGCCGGAAGGCGTTGAGATGTGCATGCCTGGCGATAACGTCGATATGCACGTTGAGCTGATCACCCCCATCGCCATCGAGAAGGGCCTCCGCTTCGCTATCCGCGAAGGCGGCCGTACCGTTGGCTCCGGTGTTGTCATCGAGATCGACGACTAAGTCCATCGCTTCGAGAGAGGAAACACTTCGGTGTTTCCTCTCTTTTTCTCTATAGGACTGTGGACAAAACTGCGGCGTTTCTCGCCGCAGACGCAGAGCGCCCCTGCCGCAGGACACGGCAGGGGCGCTTTGGTATTGGTTCGCGGGTCAGGCGCTGAGCTTCTCCTTGGCCGCCTCTAGCGCGAGGGCGAGTTGGTCGGGGCAGGAGGTGAACTTGCTGCCGCAGCGGATGCCCTTGAGGCGGGCGATGACCTCGTCGATGTCCATGCCCTCAACGAGCTTGCCGATGCCCTGGAGGTTGCCGTTGCAGCCGTTGATGTAGACGACGTTGTGCAGTTTGTGGTCCACGATCTCAAAATGGATCTCCGAGGAACATGTCCCCTTAGTCCGGTAGGTGAATTCCATGCGATGTACTCCTTTGGCGCTTTTTCTTCTTAGTATAGCAGAAACCGCGCAGTTTTACAACCGGAAAACCTTAGTCCAGACTGACAAGGTCGCAGAGCGCCGCTTCGCAGTAGTCCGCCAGGGCGTCCGGCGGGAGGATGACCTGACAGCCGCGCTGCCCGGCGGAGACTGCGATCGTATCAAAGAGCTGCGCCGTCTCGTCGAGGAAAGTGGGGAATGTCTTCTTCATGCCGATGGGGGAACAGCCGCCGCGGAGATAGCCCGTCAGCGGGAGCAGCTCCTTCACGTGGATGAGCTCGACCTTCTTGTCCCCGGCGGCCTTCGCCGCCTTTTTGAGGTCCAGCTCGCAGCAGACCGGGATGCAGAAGACGAGATAGCCCTGCTTTGCGCCCCGGGCCACGAGGGTCTTGAACACCTGCTCCGGCGGCAGGCCCACGGCCTTGGCTGCATGGGTCCCGCTGAGGTCGCTCTCGTCCCAGTCGTATTCCGCCGTGCAGTAGGGGATTTTTGCCGCGTCCAGCAGGCGCATCACGTTGGTCCTTGTCATATTGATCCCTCCCGCAGGTCATTATAGCGCAGAAGCGCGGCCCTTGCAAGATTTTCCCGGCTGTGTTATGATGGCGAAAAAGGAGGTACGCCCCATGTCGATCAATCTTGTCAAAGCCTATTTCCGCCAGTTCGGGCTGGAGGACCGCATTCAGGAGTTCACCGTCTCCAGCGCCACCGTGGAGCTGGCGGCCCAGGCCGTGGGCGTCGAACCGGCCCGCATCGCCAAGACGCTGTCCTTCCTGCTCAAGGACGGCAGCTGTATCCTGGTCGTCACCGCCGGAGACGCCAAGGTGGATAATGTGAAATATAAGAACCAATTCGGCTGCAAGGCCAAAATGCTGCCCCATGACGCGGTGCCTGAGTATGTGGGCCATGCGGTGGGCGGTGTCTGTCCCTTTGCGGTGAAGGAGGGCGTGGCCGTCTACCTGGACGTCTCCATGAAGCGCTTCGGGAGCGTGTTCCCGGCGGCGGGCAGCGCCAACAGCGCCATTGAGATGACCATGCCGGACCTCGAGCGCTATTCGGGCTATACAGCCTGGGTGGACGTCTGCAAGGGCTGGCAGCCCGAAGAATGAGAAAAATGCCTGCGAAGCCGGCGGCCTCGCAGGCATTTTTTGTCACGGGACCGGGCATACTGTAGAGAGACTTCACAAGGAGGGATCCCGAATGCACGAGGAGCCGGAACGAACGGAGCAGGCCCGGGAGGAGCTGACGGAGCTGGGGGCCAGCGCCGTCCGCACGAGCCAAGGCATCATCTACACGCTGACCATCATAGGCCAGATCGAGGGCCACCAGACGCTCCAGGACACGGTCAAGACCACGAAATATGAGCATATCCTGCCGCTGCTGGCAGGCATCGAGGAAAACGAGGAGATCGGCGGCCTGCTGCTCCTGCTCAACACCGTGGGCGGCGACATCGAGGCGGGCCTCGCCATCGCGGAGCTGATCTCCGGGATGCGGAAGCCGACGGTGTCGCTGGTGCTGGGCGGCGGCCACTCCATCGGCGTACCCCTGGCCGTGGCGGCGAAGCGGAGCATGATCGCGCGGTCCGCCAGCATGACCATCCATCCGGTGCGCATGACCGGCATGGTGGTGGGCGCACCCCAGACCTATCAGTATTTCAACAAGGTCCAGGACCAGATCCTGAACTTCGTCACGGCCCATTCCCACGTCTCCAAGGAGACCATGCTGCGCTATATGATGGCGACGGACGAGATTGCCACGGACGTGGGCACGGTGCTCTACGGCAGCGAGGCCGTGGAATGCGGCCTCATTGACCGGCTGGGCAGCCTGAGCGAAGCCCTGGACTGCCTCCACCGCATGATTGCCCGCCAGCGCCGCGCACAGAAAAAGCAGAAATAAACTGGAAATACTTCTCCGTTTGTGGTACTATATATATTCAAGAAGTTTTTGCCGCAGACAGGAGGATGCGTATGTCATATTTCTATGCGATTTTTTTGGGCCTTGTCCAGGGCATTGCGGAGTTTCTGCCCATTTCCAGCTCCGGACACCTGTCCATTTTCCAGCATTTCCTCGGGCTGAACAACCCGGAGGAGAACAACCTGCTCTTTGACGTGCTGCTGCACCTCGGCACGCTCATTGCCGTCTTCGTGGCCTACCGGCGGGAGATCATGGACCTGCTGCTGGAGCTCATCGCCATGCTGAAGCGCGAGAAGTCGCCCATGGGCCGTGCCGCGGGCATCAGCAACCGGCGGATGATCCTGCTGGTCATCCTCGGCACGCTGCCGCTCTTCGTCATCCTGCCCATCAAGGACAAGGTCGAGGGGCTGTATGACAACACGCTGTTCATCGGCTGCGCCCTGCTCGTGACGGGCCTCATCCTCTATTTCAGCGACCGCATGGGCCGCGGCCACAAGACGGAGCGCAACGCCACCGTCGGCGACGCGCTGCTCGTGGGCCTCAGCCAGGCCGTGGCGACGGTGCCGGGCCTCTCCCGGTCCGGGACTACCATCTCCTGCGGCCTCTGCTGCGGCTTTGAGCGGAGCTTCGCCGTGAAATTTTCCTTCTTCCTCTCGATCCCGGCGGTGCTCGGCGCGAACCTGCTGTCGCTCATCGACGCCTTCTCGGCGGGGGTGGACTGGACGCTGTTCCCCAAGTACATGGCCGGCGTCGCCGCGGCCATGGTCTCCGGCTATCTCTCCATCCGCTTCCTCAAGCGGCTGGCGGAGCGCGGCGGCTTCGGCGGCTTTGCCTATTACTGCTGGGGCGCCGGTGCGGTGACGCTCATTCTCTCGCTGATTCGGTAAGGAGCTTCCAATGGCGGAAAACAAGAAGAAAAAGAAGCCCGCTTCCAAGCGCAGCGGCGCTTCCAAAAAACCTGCACAAAAGAAAAAGGCGCAGGACGCGTCCCAGTCGGTCCACTGCGAGGTGATCGCCTGCGCGCTGCTGCTGCTGGCGGTGTTTTCCGTGCTGGGCTGGTTCTCCGTGAACGCCGTGCTGGTGCGCGCGCTCTGCGCGCTGGAGCGCGGCCTGCTGGGCGCGGGCTATTACATACTGCCTGTGCTCTATGTGTGGATCGCGGTGCAGCTCTTCCGCAGCCGCGGCCGCCCGGTCCTGTGGCCCTGCCTGGCGACGGCGGCGCTGGCCGTGCTCTTCGGGGCGCTGGTCCAGGTGTTCGCGGGCGGCGGTCGGGTCGAATGGACCGGCGCGCTCATCAAGGCGCTGTATGAGGCGGGCGTCAGCGGGCCGGGCGGCGGCCTGCTCTCGGGCCTGCTGGGCGCGGGGCTGACGGCCTGCCTGAGCGCCGTGGGCGCGGTGCTGGTGCTGGTGCTGCTGCTGGTGATCTGCCTCATGGCTCCGCTGCGCATGACGCCGAAGTCGCTGATCTTGGCCATCCGCAACCGGCCGCGGCCTGAGCCTGTAGCTCCGGAAATGGAGGAGGACCCGGCGGAGCGCCTCGTGGGCCGCATCACCGAGACCCACCGCGCCAGGGTGGAGGAGCGGAAGAAGCACCGGGACGATTTCAACGTGGACCTGCCCGTGGACGATCCACCCCTGGCCGTCCCGGAGAAGACCGGGAAGGCCGCGCCGGAGCCGCCCGCGGCGGACAAGCCCGCGGAGGAGCCGGAGAAGCCTGTGCCCGCTGCCGCGCCGCCGCAGGAGCAGCTGACGATGGACGACCTGCCGGAGCTGCACGAGGATGTCATGCCCCTGCCGCTCATCACGGACCTGATCGGGAAGAACCGGCGGCTGGAGACCCGGCAGCCGGAGATCCCGGAGCCGGTCTCGGCCCCCGGTCCCCTGGAGGTGGCGGAGCCGGAGCCGCCCGAGGGCATGGAAATTTTCCATCCCGAGGACTATTATGATATTCCCGAGCCGCCGGAGCCTGCGGAGCCGCAGGACGAGCCGGAGGAGGAAGTATATCCCGAGGAAGCCCCGGAGGAAGCCCCGGATGAGCCGCTCTGGGATGAGGAGGAGCCGGAAGAGGACCCGGAGAAAGAAGCTGAGGACGAACGACCGGTGCTTCCCGCTGCGCCCGCCGCAGCGGAGGCGGAGCCGCCCGCGTACATCTACCCGCCCATGGAGCTGCTGAACCCGGCGTCGGGCGGTGCGGTGGACGCCACGGAGGAGATGCGCGTCAATTCGGAGCGCCTCTCGGATGCCCTGCGCAGCTTCGGCGTGCAGCCGAACCTCGTCAACGTCACCCGCGGCCCCACGGTCACGCGCTATGAGCTCCAGCTGAACCGCGGCGTCAAGCTCTCCAAGATCACGGGCCTGTCCGAGGACATCGCCCTGGCCCTGGGCGCGACGGGCGTCCGCATCTCAGCCATCCCGGAGAAGATCTCCGTGGTAGGCATCGAGGTGCCGAACCGGGCCGTCAGCACCGTCTATGCCCGGGAGGTCATCGACTCGAAGGAATTCTCCTCGGCCAAGTCGAAGCTGTCCTTCGCCGTGGGCAAGGACATCGGCGGCAACCGCATCATCGGCAACATCGCCAAGCTGCCGCACCTGCTCATTGCCGGTACCACCGGCTCCGGCAAGTCGGTGTGCATGAACAGTCTCATCATTTCTCTGCTCTATAAGGCCTCGCCCGAGGAGGTCCGGCTCATCATGATCGACCCCAAAATGGTCGAGCTGGGCGTCTACAATGGCATCCCGCATCTGCTGATCCCCGTGGTCACGGACCCGAAGAAGGCCTCCGGCTCACTCCAGTGGGCCGTGGCGGAGATGCTGCGGCGCTACAGCATCATGTCCGAGTCCGGGGCCCGGGATCTCGCCAGCTACAACCACATCATTGAGGGCAATCCGGAGCGGAAGAAGCTCCCCCAGATCGTGGTGGTCATCGATGAGCTGGCTGATCTCATGCTGGTGGCGGCGAAGGAGGTGGAGGAGTCCATCTGCCGCGTGGCCCAGATGGGCCGCGCCGCAGGCGTCCACCTGGTCATTGCGACCCAGCGTCCCTCAGCCAACGTCATTACGGGCCTCATGAAGGCCAACATCCCGTCCCGCATCGCCTTTGCGGTGGCCTCCGCCATGGAGTCCCGCATCATCCTCGACACCAGCGGCGCGGAGAAGCTGGTGGGCCGCGGCGATATGCTCTACGCTCCCCTGGGCGAGGGTAAGGCGAAGCGCGTCCAGGGCTGCTTCATCACCGACGAGGAGGTTCAGCGCGTGGCGGAGTTCGTTAAGCGCAGCGGCAAGGCCGACTATTCCAAGGAGATCATGGACCACATCGACCGCAAGGCCGCCGAGAGCGGCAAGGGCGGCGGCAACCTGGTCTCCGCAGAGCCGGAGCCGGACGACGACCGGGACGAGCTGCTCTATGACGCCGTGGACACGGTGTTGGAGCTGGGACAGGCCTCGGTGTCCGTGCTCCAGCGCAAGCTGAAGCTGGGTTACTCCCGGGCCTCCCGGATCGTGGACCAGATGGAGGAGATGGGCGTCGTCGGCCCCCATAAGGGCTCAAAGCCCCGGGATATCCTCATCACCAAGGAGAAATGGGAGGCCGTCAAGATCGGCCTTGAGCAGCTGAACGAGCCGGTCCCCGACGAGATCGACTGAGCAAAGAAGCCGGAGCAATTTTGCTCCGGCTCTTTACTTTTTCCGCGGAGTGTGGTAGAGTACGGGCGTAATTTGCGCCGCATCCGCGCAAGGCGGAGCGGCAGCAGGAGGTAAAAACTATGAATCAAGCAACCGCAACCCCGCACAGCCGCGCAGCGAGCACCAGGACGCTGACCGGCATCTCCATCCTGACGGCCATTGTGGTCGTCCTGACCGTCCTCTGCAACTTCATCAAGTTCGGTCCCTTCTCGATCACCCTCGCCCTCGCGCCCATCATCATCGGCGCGGCGCTCTACGGGCGCAAGGCGGGCGCCATCCTCGGCGGCGTTTTCGGCCTTGTGGTCGTCATCACGGGCCTGCTGGGCTTTGACGGCGGAACGGTCCTCTTCCTCTGCTCCCAGAACGCCCTGGCCACGGTGCTCATCTGCCTTGTCAAGGGCACGGCGGCGGGCTTCCTCGCGGGCCTCACCTACGAGGCGCTGGCGAAGAAGAGCCGCCTGGCGGGCGTCATCACCGCGGGCATCGTCTGCCCCGTGGTCAACACCGGACTCTTTATCCTGGGCATGCTGCTCTGCTTCTACGACGTTCTGAGCTCCTGGGCGTCCGGCGCGAGCCTCATCTACTACCTGATCTTCGGCCTGACCGGCGTGAACTTCCTCATCGAGCTGGCGGTCAACCTCATCCTCAGCTCCACCCTCGTCCGCATCATCAAGGTGGGCGAGAAGCGCTGAGCATTTGCACAGACATCCCGGGCGGCGTCTTTGGACGCCGCCCATATTTTTTACTTGACAAATATATCGAGTTCCGATATAATCGAATCACGATATATCGGAAGACGATATAATTATAAGGAGGGACTGTCATGCAGGAAAACCTTGTTTTGACGGAATCGACCTATTACATTCTGCTTTCGCTCTACACGCCGCAGCACGGCTATGGCATCATGCAGCAGACGGAGCAGCTGTCCGGCGGCCGGGTGCGCCTCGCGCCGGGGACGCTGTACGGGGCGCTGAATTCGCTCTGCGAAAAGGGCTGGATCGCGCCGCAGCCTGCGGCGGAGGCGAACCGGAAGAAGGAATACCGGTTGACGGAGGCGGGCCTTGCGGTGCTGAAAGGGGAGCTGCGGCGGCTGCGCCAGCTGGTGGCAAACGGCGAGACAGTCTTAGGGGAGGAAGCGCAATGAGTGAGCGGAAAACGATACGGAAGGTTTTTTTGGCCTGGGACTTCGAGAAAGAGGAACGCTGGCTGAATGAGATGGCGGAGGCGGGCTGGGCGCTGGACGGCGTCGGCTTCTGCACCTATCACTTCGTCTCCTGCGACCCTGGGGCCTGCACGGTCCGGCTGGAGATGCATGAGGTGGACCCGGACTACCTGGCCTTCATGGAGGAGACCGGCGCGGAGTACGTAGGCCGGGTGATGCAGTGGGTCTATTTCCGCCGAGCGGCGGCGCTGGGCAGCTTCGACCTCTTCTCGGACCTTGATTCCCGGATCGCCCACCTGGGGCGGATCGGAAGCTGCCTGGGCATCCTCGGTGCGGCAAATCTGGCCATCGGTATGGCCAACACCGTCGGCTCGCCCCACCTCAGCTGGATCAATCTTCTCTGTGCCACACTGCTGATGTACGGACTCGGACGCATCCACGGCAAGCTGGAGACCCTCCGGGAAAAGCGCCGCTTCGTGGAGTGAGGCAAACGACAAAAGCAAAACCGCCGGTCCTGCTTATGCGGGACTGGCGGCTTTTCGCCTTGCGAGGGAAGCAAATCGGAATTCAGTGTTCCTTCCGGGCTCCCTTCCACTTTAACCATAAAGGGCTTAATAAAGACGCTTTGGGGTTATTTTGTAACATATGACACGGGAAATCCCTGCAATGACCGCACGATAGTATGCCTTTGCTTCTTGCGCAATCGCGGGCGTAGCATACGCCATCCGCATTTCCTTTGATGCAGCCCCTACACGCATCCGAGAGATAGCTCGGACATTGTCCGCAGTAATAGCCGCATTTTCCCAATAATTCTTTATCCACATCCACAGCCTCGCATGTTTCTGATTGTTGATTTAATTATTATGATACCATATGCGCCGGTGCATTGCACCGGCGCGAATGCCGTGTGGTCTATCGGGAGGCCCGTCCGCATAGGCTGTGGTACGAGGTGAGGGACATGAGGCTGCCGGAGATTTTTGAGAGTCTGCCGCCGGGACTGCTGGAAGCGCTGCGGCGGCTCGGCACGGCGGAGCTGGAGGAGGTCCATCTGCGCCTGGGGCGGCGGACCGAGGCGGTGCTCTGCGGGGAGAGCCGTCTGCTGGACCACCGCGCCGGGCCGGAGGACCTGCGCATCCTGCTGGAGGCGGCGACGGGCTACTCGCTCTACGCCGCCGAGGAGTCGCTGCGGGAGGGGTTTTGCACCACCCGGGACGGCTGCCGCATCGGCGTGGCCGGGACCGTCTCCGGTGCGGGCGGGGTCCGGGAGGTGTCGTCGCTGAACCTGCGGGTGGCCCGGGCCGTGCGGGGCGTGGCGGACGGGCTGCTCCCGGCGCTGCGGCGGAAGCCCGCCTCCGTGCTCATCGTGGGCGGGCCGGGGTGCGGCAAGACGACGCTGCTGCGGGACCTGATCCGTCAGGTGTCGGACGGGCTGGGCCAGCGCGTCGGCGTGGCGGACACGCGCTGTGAGCTGGCGGCCTGCCACCGCGGCGTGCCCCAGCTGGACCTGGGGGAGCGGACGGATGTGCTCTCCGGCGGGAGCCGGGAGCAGGGGATGCTGCGGCTGCTCCGGACCATGAACCCGGGCTGGATCGCCGTGGACGAGATCACGGACGAGGCTGACGTGCAGGCCATGGCGCGCTGCGCCGGGTGCGGCGTCCGGCTGCTGGCCACGGCCCATGCGGACGGGCTGAAGGACCTCCGGCGACGGCCTGTCTACCGGATGCTGCTGGAGCGGCGCATCTTTGGCCTGTTGGTGGAGTTGGCGGGGCCGGGGCGCTGGAAGCTGATTGAATGGGGGGAGAACGATGCTTAGAACGGTGGGCGCGGTGCTGATCGGCGGCAGCGCGGCGCTGATGGGATTCTCGCTGGCGCGCCAGCGGCGGCGGCAGCTGGCCGCCGTGTCGGCCCTGCGGGACCTCCTGCTGCGGATGCAGCAGAAGGCGGCCTTTTACCGCCTGCCGCTTCCCGCCCTGCTGCGGGAGCTTTCGGAGGAGGAGATGGGACCCTGCGCCGATTTCTGCGCCGACGCGGCGGCGCGGCTGGAGGAGAACCGGCGCTATACGGCGGAGGCGGTGCTCCGGAGCTGCCTGCGCCGGGCCGGGGACCTCGGGCTGCCCGAGGACGCGCTGCCCGGCTGTGAGCGGTTGTTCCGGACGCTGGCGCGGACGGACAGCGCCCACCTGGACGAGGCCCTGGGCCGCGTCGTCGGGGAGCTGGACGAGCTGGAGGCCCGGCTTCGGGACGAGGTGCGGCGGCGGGGCCGGTGCAGCTGCGCCATCGGCGTCTGCGGCGGGCTGGCCCTCATCATCCTGCTGGTCTGAGCCCATGGAGATCGACCTCATTTTCAAGATCGCCGCCGTGGGCATCATCGTGTCCATCCTGAACCAGGTGCTGGTCCGCTCCGGCCGCGAGGAGCAGGCGACCATGACGACGCTGGCGGGCCTGGTGGTGGTGCTGATGATCGTGGTGCAGAAGATTGCGGAGCTGTTCACGCTGGTGAAGGACCTGTTTCATTTCTGATGGATACCTTTCTGAAAATTCTGAGCCTTGTGATGGCGGGCTGCGCCGCGGCGCTGTTGCTCTGGGGCAGTGAGTTCCGGCGGCTGGCGTCGCTCTGCTGCCTCATGCTCTGCGGCATTCTGGCGCTGCGGCTGCTGGAGCCGGTGCTGCGGCTGCTGGAGCAGCTGGGGGAGCTGGCGGGGATCTCCGAAGCCGTGTTTGCGCCGGTGCTGCGGGGCACGGCCATCGGCATCCTGACGGAGACGGCCTCGGCCTTCTGCCGGGATGCCGGGGAGCAGGCGCTGAGCAGCGCGTTGGAATTCGGGGGCGTGCTGGCGATCCTCTACGTGTCGCTGCCGCTGTTTCAAGCGGCCATCGGGCTGCTGGAGACGCTGATGGAGGGATGAGATGCGGAGATTGGGGGCGATCCTTTTGACGTGCTTGCTGCTGGCGCTGCCGGTCCGGGCGCTGGACGTGGAGGGGGAGCTTGCCTCCCTCACCGGGGCTGATGCCCTGGAGGACGGGCTGAACGAAGCGCAGCGGGCGCTGCTGGCCGGGGCGGAGA
This sequence comes from uncultured Clostridia bacterium, assembly GCA_938049125.1. GTDB lineage: Bacteria > Bacillota > Clostridia > Oscillospirales > Oscillospiraceae > RGIG3159. Next base: position 4,671 of record CALICR010000074.1, on the reverse strand, counting down.
CGGACTCGCCCAAGGGCTTTTTTTCCGCCGTGCAGCAGCTGCTGCGCAGGGCGCTGCTCCACGGCGGCGGCTATGTCCGGGAGGCGGCGGGGAGCTGTGCGCTGCTGCTGGCCGTGTGCCTCGCCTGCGGCCTCTGCGGCAGTCTGGAGCAGTCGCCGCCGGTGCAGACCGTGCGCATCGGCGGGACCCTGGCCGCGGCGGCCATCTCGGCGGGCAGCGTGACGTCGCTGCTGCGGCTGGGCGCGGAGACGGTGCAGGACCTCTCGGCCTACGGGGCACTGCTGCTGCCGGTGCTCAGCGCCTCCGCCGCAGCGGCGGGGGCCGTGACCGGCGGGAGCGTGCTGGGGGCGCTGACCGTGCTCCTGACGGACGTGCTCATGGGGCTGGTCAGCAAGTGTCTGCTGCCGCTCCTCGGGGCGTTCCTGGCCATGTCGCTGGCGGACTGCCTGCTGGGCAATCAGATGCTCCGGCGGGTCCGGGACCTGCTTGCCTGGGCCGTGCGCACGGGGCTGAAGGCGGCGCTCTACGGCTTCACGGGCTTCCTCGCGGTGACCCAGGTCATCACCGGCGCGGCGGATGCCGCGGTCAATAAGGCGGCCAAGCTCACCCTCTCCGGGGCCGTGCCCGTGGTGGGGTCCATCCTCTCGGACGCCTCTGAGACGCTGCTGGCCAGCGCGGCGGTGCTGCGCAGCTCCGTGGGCGTCTTCGGGATGCTGGCGGTGCTGGCGCTCTGCCTGCTGCCCTTCCTGCGCATCGGGGTCCACTATCTGGCTCTGCGGGTGACGGCGGCCGCCGCCGGAGCCGTGGCCCAGGAGGCAGTGGTATCCATGATCGATGCGGCGGCGGAGGCCATGGGCCTGCTGCTGGCCATGACCGGGGCCTGTGCCCTGCTGCTGCTCATCTCCGCGGCCTGCGCCATGAAGGCGGTGGGCGCATGATGCAGCGGATCGGGGCCTATTTCATCGGCATCGCCGCCGCGGCCATGGCCGTGTCCCTGGCGGAGGCCTGCCTCCGGCGCGGGGCGCTGCGCCGGGCGGTGCGGCTTGCCGGCGGCGTCGTGCTGATCCTCACGGTACTTGGCCCGTTGGTGCGGTTAAACCTCGACAGCTTTGGCCAGTATATCGCGGGCGTACAGCTCGAGGAGGACGCCCGGCGCACCGGCGTCGAGGTCCGGCGTTCCGAACTGCTCTGCCGGATCATACAGGAGAAAACGGAAGCATATATATTGGACAAAGCCGAGGCGCTGGGCGCTTCGGTGGAGGCCGAGGTGACGGTGGCCCAGGGGACGGACTATCCCTACCCCGAGGCCGTGACCGTCACCGGCACGCTGACGGAGGACCAGCGCCGGGCGCTTCGGGCGGACCTGGCGGCGTCGCTGGCCATCCCCGAGGAAAGGCAGGTCTACCGCCCATGAAGAAACCATGGAAGCTTCCCGAGCGGGCGGCAGCGCTGCTTCGGAGATATCGCATCCCTGCGCTGGTTCTGCTGCTGGGCGTCGGCCTGCTGCTCCTGCCCACGGGCAGGAAAGCCGAACAGCCCGCCGCGGAGCCGGAGCCCGCGGCCCGGACCGAGGCGGCGCTGGAGGCCCGGCTGGAGACCCTGCTCTCGGCGGTGGAGGGCGCGGGCCGCGTCCGGGTGCTCCTGACGCTGGAGGCGGGGGAGGAGACGCGCTACCTCAGCGATGAGACCCGGGAGGTAAGCGGCGAGGAGACCCGGGTCAGCGGGACCACGGTGCTGCCGGGGACCGGTTCCTCGTCGGAGGCGCCGGTGGCGGTGCAGGTGCTGGGGCCGGTCTACCGCGGGGCCGTGGTGGTGGCCGAGGGGGCCGACCGGGCCGCCGTGCGGCTCAGTCTGGTGAATGCTGTTTCAAGCCTGACCGGGCTTGGCGCAGATCATATCACAGTCATAAAAATGAAATGAGATGGAGGAGGAACATCGATGAAGGGATGGAAACGGAATCTTGTGATCGCAGCGGTGCTGCTGCTGGCCTGCGCCGGGGTCTATCTGAATTGGCTGCGCGGCCAGTCCGCCGTGGACCTCACGGACACGCTGGACGCGGACGTGGTCCTGGGCGATTCCACGACGGTCATGGGCGAAGACGGCGAAACGCCGCTGACGGAGCTGGCCCTGGCCCAGGGCGAGGACGTCTCGGCGAGCGAGTACTTCGCCCAGATGCGGCTCTCTCGTCAGGAGGCCCGGGACAGCGCCGTGGAGCTCTTACAGGAAACCATGTCCTACGGGGCCGAGGGCGAGACCGGCGAGGCATCCGGCAAGCTTACGTCTCTGGTGTCCGACACGCTGGCCGAGGCCCAGATCGAGAGCCTGGTCATCGCCAAGGGCTATGCGGACTGTGTGGCCTACCTCGGGGACGGCACGGTCTCCGTGGCGGTGGCGTCGCCCGAGGGCGGGCTCCAGCAGACGGATGTGGCGCTCATCTCGGACATCGTCACGTCCCAGACGGACTGCGACCTTGCAGACCTTCGCATCATCGGCGTAAAATGAGGTTGTAATTTTCCCGAATTGTGGTACAATGGTTCCATAAAGGAGGGATTCCTACAATGGCAGACAGCAAAGAATATCTGATTCAGGGACACGAGGATGGAACCATCCTGATCTCCGACGAGGTCATCTGCACCATCGCCGCCGCCGCCGTTATGGAGGTCGAGGGCGTGGTCAGCCTGAACACAAACATCGGCTCCGATCTTGCGGAGATGCTCGGCGTCAAGATGCTGGGCAAGGGCATCAAGCTCACCGTAGAGGAAAGCAATGTGACCATCGAGTGCGCCGTGGTCCTGAGCTACGGCTACGACGTGGTCGAGGTGGCCAAGAACGTGCAGCAGAGCGTCAAGAACGCGGTGGAGTCCATGACCGGCTTCCAGGTGGAGCGGGTGGACGTCAACGTCAGCGCTATCACGGCGGCAAAGAAGAAATAAGCGGAATAACCCCTTTGGTTTCAAAGGGGTTATTCTCCGTATCTGTAAGAAAAAAGAGAGGATTTCCTATGACGAGGTCAAACGCGCGGGAGCTGGTCCTGCATCTCATTCTGGACATGGACTACACGAAGGACCCTTCGGCGGAGGTCGTGGAGACCCGGCTGGACCGGGACTATTACGCCACGCTGGAGGCGGAGAACGACGTCTATGCGGAGCGCCCCAACCAGAAGCAGCTCGCCTATATCCGCCAGGTCACGGCGGGCGTGCAGGAAAAGGAGGCGGAGCTGCGGGAGACCATCTCGAAGTACGCCATCGGCTGGAACATCAACCGCATCTCCCGGCTGGCCCGGGCCATTCTGGAGCTGGCCATCTATGAGATCCGCTACGTGGAGGACGTGCCCGCATCCGTGGCGGTCAGCGAGGCCATGGTCCTGACGAAAAAGTACGAATCCGAGGAGACCGCGTCCTTCGTCAATGGCATCCTGGGCGCTTTCGTGCGCGGCGAGGTCCAGGCATGACGGCCCTCGGCTTCGACACCAGCAACTATACCACCTCCGCGGCGGCCTTCGACGGCGCGGCGGGGCAGAACTGCTCCCGGCTTTTGGACGTAAAGCCGGGAGAACTCGGTTTACGGCAGAGCGACGCCCTGTTCGCCCATGTGAAGCGCCTGCCGGAGCTGACGGCGGCACTGGCGGCCCAGGCGGACCTTCGGGACATCGCCGCCGTGGGCGTCAGCACGCGGCCCCGGGCCGTGGAGGGGTCCTATATGCCCTGCTTCCTGGCCGGCGAGTGCCAGGCGTCGGTGCTCTCCTCGGTGCTGGGCGTCCCGCTGGTGCGGGTGTCCCATCAGCAGGGGCACCTGGCGGCGGTGCTGTTCTCGGCGGGGCGCATGGACCTCATGGACCGGCCCTTCCTGGCCTGGCACCTGTCCGGCGGCACCACGGAGCTGCTGCTGGCAGAGCCGGAGGAGGGGAACCTCCGCGCCCGGCGCATCGGCGGCACCAAGGATCTGGCTGCGGGCCAGATCATCGACCGCACCGGCAAGGCCCTGGGCCTGCCCTTCCCGGCGGGCAAGGCGCTGGACGCGCTGGCCGGGCAGTCGGCGGAGAAACGCCGGGTAACGGTGAAACTCGACGGCCTGGAGTTCTCCTTCTCGGGCCTCGAGAACCAGATGCAGAAGCTGCGCACCGAGGGCGCACCGCCGGAGGAGACGGCGGCCTTCGTGCTCCGCTCTGTATCGGACGCTGTGGTTCGGGCGACGGAGGAGGCGCTGCGGCAGCATCCGGGCCTGCCCGTGGTGTTTTCCGGCGGTGTGGCCTCCAATACGCTGCTGCGGGCGCGCTGCGCGAAGCTCGATCCGGTCTTTGCACCGCCGCAGTACTCCACGGACAATGCCCTGGGCGTGGCCGTGCTCGCCTGGCGGCTGGGGGTGGAACGATGGAACAGATGATCTTCGAGGTCTCCCAGATCAACCGCTATCTCAAGGACAAGCTGGACGGAGACCCGCTGCTCGGCAGCCTCTGCATCCGCGGCGAGCTGAGCAACTACAAAATTTACCCCTCGGGGCACCACTATTTCACGCTCAAGGACCCGGAGGGGGCGCTGCGCTGCGTCATGTTCCGGGGCAGCGCCGGGCGGCTCCGCTTCCGGCCCGAGAACGGCATGAAGGTGCTGGCCCTGGGCCGCATCACCGTGTTTCCCCGGGACGGGGCCTACCAACTCTACTGCGAAGCACTGA
>CALICR010000073.1 GCA_938049125.1 uncultured Clostridia bacterium | reverse complement strand
GGCGGACTACTCCGCCGGACCGCGTCGGGTCTTCGCTCAGTAGGCCACGCCCCAGTAGATCATCTTCTTGGCAGGCTTGCCGCAGATCGGGCAGACGTCTCCGAGGTGCTCCTGGGCAAAGGGCATGCAGCGGGAGGACATGCCCGCTTCTTCCTTCATCTTCATCTCGCATTCAAGGCTCTCGCACCACATGGTCTTGATGAAGCCGCCCTTCTCCTGCTGGAGCTGCTTGGCCTCCTCGAGGGAGTACGCCGCGTAGGTGTGCTCTTCAAGGTTCTTCTTTGCGCTGGCATAGAGGCCGTCGTGAACCATCTGAAGCTGCTTTGCCGCCTCAGCCTCCAGCTCCGCGAGGGGCACAAAGGTCTTCTCGCCGTCGCTGCGGCGAACCATGCAGCACTGCCCCTGCTCGAGATCCCTGGGGCCGATCTCCACACGGAGCGGCACGCCCTTCATCTCCCACTGCGCGCACTTCCAGCCGAGGCTGTTGTCACTGTCGTCCAGCTTGACGCGCAGACCGGCGGCAGCCAGACGATCGCGCAGCGCTGCGGCAGCTTCCGTAACGCCGGGCTTGTGAGCGGCGACGGGGACGATGACCGCCTGAACGGGCGCGATCTTCGGAGGCAGCACGAGACCGTTGTTGTCGCCGTGTGTCATGATGATGCCGCCGATGAGACGGGTGGACGCGCCCCAGGATGTCTGGAACGGATTGACCCGCTGGTTGTTCTGATCCGTAAAGGTAATGTCGAACGCTTTGGCAAAGCCGTCGCCGAAGTAGTGGGACGTGCCCGCCTGCAGTGCCTTGCGGTCGTGCATCATGCACTCAATGGTGTAGGTCGCCTCGGCGCCGTTGAATTTTTCCTTCTCGGTCTTCTGACCGCGGGTGACGGGCATTGCAAGGATGTCCTCGCAGAAATCGGCATAGACGTTCAGCATACGCTCCGTCTCCGCCTTCGCCTCCTCGGCGGTGGCGTGCATGGTATGCCCCTCCTGCCAGAGGAATTCGCGGTGGCGCAGGAAGGGGCGGGAGGTCTTTTCCCAGCGCAGCACGCTGCACCACTGGTTGTACATCTTCGGGAGGTCCCGGTGAGAGTGGATGACATTGCGGAAGTGCTCACAGAACAGCGTCTCCGACGTCGGGCGGATGCAGTAGCGCTCCTCCAGCTTCTCGCTGCCACCGTAGGTGACCCATGCGCACTCCGGTGCGAAGCCCTCAACATGATCCTTTTCCTTCTGAAGCAAGGATTCGGGGATCAGCATGGGCATATACACATTCTCTGCGCCGGTCTTCTTGAACGCGGCATCCATCAGGTGCTGGATGTTCTCCCAGATGGCGTAGCCATAGGGACGGTAGACGAACATACCCTTGATGGAGGAATAGTCAATGAGCTCCGCCTTGGTGCATACGTCGGTATACCACTGGGCGAAGTCCTTTTCCATGTCGGTGATCTGTTCCACCTTTTTCTCTTTTGCCATATCTCTCATCCTTTCGGAAATTCTTGTCGGTACATCTATTTTATTCTATCACGGCTGTCAATCCCCCCGCATAGGATGCGCTGTCAAAATTTTCCCGGGATGGAGAGATTGCCATGGAATCCGTAACCCTCACCCTCGACGCCGCGGCGCTGGCCTTTTACCGCCGGGTCGCCGCCTCCGCCGGACGGCCGCTGGAGACCGTGCTGGCGGACGCCCTGTTCAAATTGGCCGGAGAACTTTCGCTGGAAGCCCTTCACCGCTCTTGCGGCGGCGCTGATTTCCTGCTATACTAAAAAAAATCACACGTTCCCGGGAGCCGTCTCCCGGAGCCGTACAGAAGAGGAGCGCGCTGCTATGAAATCCATCCGCGACATCTATAAGGTCGGAAAGGGCCCCTCCAGCTCCCACACCATGGGCCCCGCCCGTGCCGCCGCCATCCTGCGCGGGGAAACGCCCGAGGCCGACGCCTACCGGGCCGTGCTCTACGGCTCCCTCTCCAAGACCGGCAAGGGCCACGGCACAGACCGCGCCATCCGGGACACCTTTGCGCCTGTTCCGACGGAGGTCGTCTTCGCCGCGGACATGCCCGAGGGCGTCACCCACCCCAACACCCTGGACCTCATCGCCCTGCGCAGCGGCGAGGAGCTGAGCCGCATCCGCGTCCGCAGCATCGGCGGCGGCGACATCGAGATCGACGGCCGGGATGACCCGGACCGCGGCGAAGAGGTGTACGTGGAGAATTCCTTCGCCGAGATCAAGCAGTTCTGCGAGTTCCGCTACATCAGCCTGACGGACTATGTGGAGCTGAACGAGGGCAAGGAGATCTGGGACTACCTCCAGCACATCTGGGAGGTCATGCAGGTGTCCATCCGCGAAGGCCTCCGCGCCACCGGCGAGCTGCCCGGCGGTCTGCACATCCAGCGCAAGGCCAAGTCCATCAACGACCACATCCTCGTGAACCGGCACCCGGAGATCGTCGAATGTCAGATGGTCTGCTCCTACGCCTACGCTGTCTCGGAGCAAAACGCCG
>CALICR010000072.1 GCA_938049125.1 uncultured Clostridia bacterium | reverse complement strand
GAAGGACCAGCGCCGGGATATCTACGCCATGCGGGGGAACCAGACGCCGGCCTATGAGGAATGGGACATCCAGAACGCGCTCTACGACGCCATGGACCACGCGGACGCCGGCGATGACAACATGATCCGCGTGGGCGAAATGCCGCGCTTCGTCACGGGCCTGACCGGGATCGAGGGCGACTTCTACCTCTACCGGAACCATATCTATGAGAACATGGCAACGGCTGCGGAGGCGAAGCAGGCGGGGCGGTTCGACAAAAGCGCGCACTACCACGGCCTCGGCATGGAGAAGATGACGGACGCCATCCAGTCCCTGGAGCACCCGATCATGACCATTGCGACGAAGACGAAGGACGGGAACCCGGCGGTCATCATGCTGCTGCCCGTCAAGGGCAGCAACGGCGCGCCGCTTTACGGCGTCCTCAGCTTCTATTCCAACAAAGCCATCAACGGCGACATGAGCCGGAGACCGCACGTCGTGCTCACCATTGCCGAGCGGAACTTCACGGAAGCGGGCGGGCGGACCGGCATCGAAGATGTTGTCCGAAACGGGATCAAGGAAGGGCGCGTGCTTTCATTCGACAAAACAATGAGAGACGACCTGCCATTGACTGCCGATACAGCGGGTATCGGGAGTATAACAGAGCCATCTCTCAAGGAGAATGTAGCACGTTTCCGGAAAGAAATCAAGGGGTTCAAGGAGAAAAACAAGATCAATTATTCCGTTTCCGCCCCGGAGCGGGATTCTGCCGGGCGGGAGCTTTCGGCGGAGCAGGCGGAATTTTTTGCGGACAGCGAGGTGCGCGTGAATGAGAACGGCGAGTGGCGGCTCGGCGCGGGAAGTCTCGTGCCGGTCTACCACGCGACGGACGCGGAGTTCCACACGTTCCAGAAAAACAAGGCGGGAGGCGCGACGGACCCGGAGAACGAGAACCTCATCCTGCAGGCGCTCTTCGCCCTAACCCGCGGCAAGACCATCCTGACCATCGCCCACCGTCTGGCGACTATCGAGCAGGCCGACCAGATCCTCGTGGTCGAGGACGGCCGCATCACCGAGTACGGCACCCACGCCGAGCTGATCCGCCGGAATGGCCTCTACAAGCGCTTCACCGAAAGCGCTTCACCGAGATCAGAGAGCAGGCCAAAGGCTGGCACATCGCGCCGGAGCAAAATTAGCGGCCTTACTAAAAATGTGTATATCCCCCGGTTTCCATTTTTTGGAGAACCGGGGGATATGTATGCTGGAACACAAAATGCCTGAACTGGTTTCGTCAAACTAGTATATAGCATAATGTTTCTACATCGTAAGGGCTTCGCTCTTTGCAATTGTGTCAGAGCGTGATATATTGTAGATTAAAAGATACAGCCTTATAAAAAAGTGACAGTGATGTGTGGTACGTTGTTAAGGGAGGAAGAATCATACTGTTTGATAATCGCGATAGAAGGAATCTGAGACGTTTTTGGTTTTATATAGATGAAATTATTGCATACGCGAACGAGAAATATTCGAGAGCACCTGATTGCCAATCAATTATTAAAAGAGAAATCGATCTGATTGTTGACAATTCTAATGTTGAGCTGTATGCAAATAAAGGGTTATATAAGGCTCATTCAACCAGGTAGCCCTGGCCCTTTTTTGTCATGATGAAGCCGGGGAGGCCGGCTTGGTCGAGCTTGCGGCGGAGGCGGGCGACGTTGACGGTGAGGGTGTTCTCATCCACGAAGCTGTCCGTCTCCCAGAGGCGCTCCATCAGCGTCTCGCGGCTGACGACCCGGCCGGTCTGCTCCAGCAGCGTCAGGAGAATGCGGTACTCGTTCTTCGTCAGCTCCACCCGGGTCCCGCCGACGGTGAGGCTGGCGTCGCCGGTATTCAGCTCCGCGCCGCGGTGGCGGTAGACGGGCTGCGGGGCGGCGTAGTTGTAGCTCCGGCGCAGCAGCGCCTGAATTTTTGCCATGAGCACCCGGAGGTCGAAGGGCTTGGCGATGAAGTCGTCGCCGCCCATGTTCATGGCCATGACGATGTTGAGGTCGTCCGCTGCCGAGGACACGAAGATGACCGGTACGCTGGAGGCGGCCCGGATCTCCCGGCACCAGTGGTAGCCGTCGAAGGAGGGCAGCGTCAGGTCCAGCAGCACAAGGTGCGGGTCGTAGGCCCGGAATTCCTCCAGCACGGCGCGGAAATCCCGGACGCAGCGCGCCTCCAGGCCCCACTGGGTGATCTGCCGCTCCATGGCCGCCGCGATCACCGCGTCATCCTCCACGATCAAGATTCGGTACATCGCGGCGCCTCCCATTCCAATAGATGCCTCTATTGTACCAGTTTCGGCCCAGTTCCGTCAACCTTTGCGCCCGGCGGATTTACAAGCGGCGGCGTCTGCGGTATGATGATAGAAGAGAAAAGGAGGAGATTTTTATGGACGCTGCACCGAACTTTGGCCTTTCGCTCCGGTGGATCACGGTCACCTGCTTTGAATTCCGTTTCGGCTCGCTGCGCGTGGTCTCGGACCCCTTCATCACCGACGCGCCTGGCACGGAGCTGGACGGCTCCGCCATCGAGGCCTGTGACCTCATCACCCTGAGCCACGGCCACTGGGACCACATCATGGACCTGCCGCTGCTTATGGAGCGCTTCCAACCGCGGCTGCTCTGCGGCGAGCTGACGGCGGAGCCGCTGGCGGACTGGCTCAACTGCTCGCCCAGCCGCATCTATCCCATGACGCCGGACCTGGAGCTGGACTTCGGCGACATGAAGGTCCGAGCCCTCTTCGGCCGCCATACGGACCTCGTCACCGGCTACTGCGACCAGGTCCGGGACCTTGCGGGCCGCCCGCTGCTCCACGGCGACCCGAAGCTCGTGCGGCTCCAGGCCGTGGGCTGCCTTGAATACCGGAACTACCTTTTCACGCTGCCGGACGGCACGCGCCTCGTCCTCTGGGGCAGCGACCCCACGCCGGAGCAGCGGAGCATGCTCTGCGCCCTGCACCCGGACATCGGCCTGCTGCAGCTCTCCCGCCAGGATCCGGTGGAGATGGGCAATTTTGCCGCGGACATCGGCGTCCGCGTGCTGATCCCGCACCATATGGACCTCAAGCTGAAGGAGGCCCAGTACGCGTCCCGGGTGGAGAAGCTCCGGGAGACGTTCCTCGCCCGGGTGCCGGGCGGCCGCTTCCTCAGCCCCGGCCACGGCGAATGGGTCACAGTCTGATGAAGAAAATGCCTGACAAGCAAAGCGCTTGTCAGGCGTTTTTTCTCATCGGAAGGGGTTTTCCGCGGCGTCCAGCACTTCGAGGCGGCGGCACTTGGCGAAGTCCGGCGTCAGCTCAGGCGCATAGCGCGCGATGGCGACGGGCAGCTGCATGGGGTTCAGCGAGGGATTCTGGGCCGTGACCACGGCGTCCAGCTCCAGCTCCTGGCCGCTCAGGCGGCGGACCGTCAGGCGGCGGAGCATGGGAATCAGGTCCACCTCACTCACGCCCTTCTTGGACGTCTTCTCCACGGGCAGTGTCTCCCGGGCGAAGAGGGCCGTCAGCGCTTCCTCGGCCCCGGCGGGGACACCGCCGTCATATTCCAGCGTCACCGCGGCGTGCAGGTACACGAGCTCCTTGAGCTTCCGCGGGCTTTCGTAGACCTCCAGCACCCGGATGCCCGAGGGGAGCGCTGCGTTCAGGCGCTGCCGCAGCTCGTCCGGGCCGCAGGGCGTGTCCAGGGCGTAGTCCAGAATTTCGCAGCCGCTGGCGGTGCCGACGGAGAGGGGCAGGGCCAGGGACACATAGGCCCGCTGGTTGAAGCCCTCGGTGTGGTGGAGCAGCAGCCCGGCACGGCGGAAGGCCCGCTGAAAGACGCGCATGAGGTCCAGGTGGGAAATCCAGACGGCGTCGCCGGTCTTTTCAAACAGCAGTCGATTCATCG
>CALICR010000071.1 GCA_938049125.1 uncultured Clostridia bacterium | reverse complement strand
CATTCTTGAGAACATCCGCTACGGCCGCCCGGACGCCACCGACGCCGAGGTCGAGGCCGCGGCGAAGCAGGCGGAGATTTATGACGACATCATGCAGATGCCCGACGGCTTCCAGACCTATGTGGGCGAGCGGGGCACCCTGCTCTCCGGCGGCCAGAAGCAGCGTATCGCCATTGCGCGCATCTTCCTCAAGAATCCCCCGGTGCTCATCCTCGACGAGGCCACCTCGGCGTTGGACAGCGTCACCGAGGCCAAGATCCAGCGCGCCTTCGACGCCCTCTCCGTGGGCCGGACGACGCTTATCATCGCCCACAGGCTCTCCACCATCCGCAGCGCCGGACGCATCCTGGTCATCGCGGGTGGAAAAATCGCAGAGGAGGGTACCCATGCGGAGCTGCTGGCCCGGCATGGAATGTATGCTGCGCTCTATGAGACGCAGACGCGGATTGGCGGCATGGAGGATGAGGTATGAGAAGCCGGAATTTTGGCCCCCTGTTCATTGTCCTGTCAGCGATGCTCTGGAGCCTGTGCGGCATCTTCACAAAGGCTGTGCAGTGGGACCCTGTCTCCGTCTGCACGGTCCGGGGCATTGTGGCGCTCCCCGTGATTGCGGCAGTGTGCCGCCCCTTCCCGCTGCGGCTGAACCGGACGCGGGTTCTCTCCGCGGTCTGCTACTTTACACAGGGGATGCTTTTCATCATGGCGAACCGCTACACCACCGCGGCCAACGCCACGGTGCTGCAATACACGTCGCCCATCTACATCCTGATCCTGACCGCCCTGGTCAAGCGGAAGCTGCCGCGCCGGAAGGACATCGTGACCTGTCTCATCCTCTTTGCAGGCATTGCCATGGCGTTCTGCGGCAACCTCAGCGGCGGCGGGATGCTCGGCAACGTGCTGGCGCTGGCCTCGGGCCTTTTCTACGCCGGTGTGTTCTATTGCAGCGGCCAGCCGGACGCCGACGCGGTGACGTCGCTGCTGCTGGGCAACGCGCTCTATCTGCTGCTCCTGCCCTGGGTGCTGCTCAGCCCTGCAGTGCGCGGCGCGCCCCTCCGGGACCTCGGCGTGGTGCTGCTTTTTGGCCTTATTGTTGGTGCGGTCGCATGGCTCTGTTTTGCACGGGGCGTTCGGACGACGCCGCCGCTTCAGGCCAATTTCATCGCCATGCTGGAACCGGTGCTTGCACCGATGTGGACCTTCCTGTTTTTGGGCGAGAAGATGACCTTCCTGTCTCTGGTGGGCTGCGCCGTCGTCATCGTGACGCTGATGGTCAGCCAGGCCATGGACGCCAGAAATGCCGTACCGTCCTGAAGCACAAAACTGCCCGCTGCACAAATGTGCGGCGGGCGGTTTTTTATCGGAGCAGGCGGGCGAAGCGGCCCTGCTGGCGCACCCCGGCCCAGCGGTAGAAGCGGGCGAGGTTTTCCTCGCTGTGCTCCACCTCGCGGCTGTAGCGGTGCAGCCGGTCTGCCAGCGTATCCCGGTCCTGTGCCGGGACCTCGGCGCAGAGCGCTCCGCAGAGCAGCAGTGAGGCGGCGCAGAGCTGGAGCTTTTTCAGGAGCCTCCCGTCGTAGGCGGCTTGGAGGAAATACTTATAGAGGAAGTACTGGAGCAGCCGCTCCTCCGCCTCACTGTCTGCAAGCGGCGGACAAGCATTGCAGGCTGCGAGCTGCGCCGGGAACCCGGGGTCCAGGGCCTCCATACCAAGAAAGACAGCTTTCAGTCTGGAAAAATCGTCCCGCTTTGCGGGAAGTGCCAGGGTGTCCACCGGGGCTTTCGGCCCGGACCAGGCGGCGAGGACCGCATCCGGCGCGTCCAGGCTTGCCTCCAGCTCCGCGCCGAAGCGCAGAATCTGCGCCATGCGCGCCCGGACCGGGAAGCGCCGGTCCTCGGCCAGCCGGAAGGCAATCTCCCTGCCCCGCAGCATGGCGTAGTAGCAGCCGGGGTCGATGTCGTTGAGGGAAGGCGGCGCGTCGGCCTGCCGCGCCCGGAGGGCGAAGGGCATCGAAAGAATGAGGCGGCAGGCCGTGGGGCAGGAGAGTGAAACGCCCTCCTCGACCCGTGCGCCGAACTCGTAGCGGAAGCGGGGATAGCGGCCGCAGACCCGGCTCAGGGCCTCCGCGCCGAATTCGTACTGGAGGCTGCACAGCCCGTCGGATCGCAGCATGGGGCAGCCGCCGTCCGAAAAGGCGAGGAAGCAGTCGCCCTCCTCGTCCCGGCGCAGGTGGGCGCGGACCCGGTCGCCCAGGGGGCCGGGCAGCCGCTCGTAACGGGCCAGCGTCTCCTCGTCCACCACGACCTCCCAGCGCTTGCAGCAGGTGTCGGGACAGCGCGAGGCGGCGCAGGCAAAGGCTTCATAATAGCTTGGAGTGATGACGCGCATCGGTATCCGCCTTTCGGTTTAAAATCGGAAAAAACTGGAAATCCTTGGAAGCATCAAGCCAAGGAGGAACATTGCCATGAAACGCAGGATCGGAGCGCTGCTGGCGGCGGCGCTGCTGGGGACCATGCTGCCGTCCGCCCGGGCAGCGGAGGGAACGGTGTGCGTCACGGAGGCCGTCACCGGGGCCGGGAGCATCACGCTCACCTGGACGGACGGCGGCGCGGACTATTACGAGGTGCTCCGGGCCAGCCGGGAACACGGGGCCTATGCGGTGGTCGGCACAGCGGCGCAGCCTACATACACGGACACGGGGCTGCAAAGCGGGCAGGTGTGGTTCTACCGGGTGCGGCCCTGCTGGGGGCAGGGCGGGGACGTCCGGAGGGGACCGGCCTCCGCGCCCTTTGGCCAGAGCTGTGTCCGCGTGGTGCAGACACCGGCGGAGCAGAACCCGTGCTACCGTCAGGGGCGGACCATCCGCGTCACCGGATTGATGCTCCACAGTGTGGGCTGCGCCCAGGAAAAGGGAAGCGTCTTCGCGGACCTTTGGAACCGGCCCGACGCGGAGGTGCTGGTCCATGCCGTCATCGAGCCGGGCGGCACGGTCTACCAGCTGGCGGACTGGGAGACGCGCTGCTGGCACTGCGGCGGCAGCGGCAACGACGCCATGATCGGCGTGGAGATGACGGAGCCGGACGAGCTCTGCTATGTCTCCGGCGACCGCTTCACCTGGAGCGGCAGCGCCCGGGAGAAGGCGCTGGACAACTACAACACCGCCGTGGCCCTCTTCGCCAACCTCTGCTTTCGGTACGGCCTCGACCCCATGACGGGCATCTGCTCCCATCGCGAGGGCGCGGCCCGGGGCATCGCCTCGGGCCACGGCGACCCGGAGCACCTCTGGCAGGGCCTCGGGCTGAAGCTCGACATGGACACGTTCCGCCGGGACGTGCGCCGCATGATGCGCGGCGCCTACCGCCCCCGGACCGTGGAGGACACGGCGGGGCGGCTCGTCACCGTGACGGCGGACGTGCTCAACGTCCGCACCGGCCCCGGCACCGGCTATGCCATCCAAGGCACTCTCCGCGCCGGAGAGACCGTCACCGTGGCCGCGTACCGCGACACCGGCGGCCGCACCTGGGGCAAGCTGACGACCGGCGGCTGGATCTGCATGGAGTATGTGCAGGGATAGGAACGGCGAGCCTGCCGGACCGGGAAAGAACGGGCGGACTGAGATTTACGCGGCGGGCCGGACCCATTCGCCGGTGGCCTCCTCTTTTTGCAGAACAAGCTCGTATCCGCCGCCGGGACGGTTGAAATAGATCTCGGTGTCCTCCGGCCCAAGCTCAAGCAGAAACGTGTGCGCCGCGCCCCAGGCACTGTTGAGGCCGCCGAAGGTGCTGTAAAAGGTCAGGTAATGGGGCTTGACGCCGCCGCCGTTATCCAGGAAGCCCCGGACGTATCCCATAGATGACGCCACGGATACCTCGAACCGGATATCTGTTCCGTCTTCCGAGACGAAATAGTCCGACAGGAGCACGTCCGTGCGTTCCAGAAGCCCCGTTCCAATCAGAAACGCGGCCGCGAGGATACACAGGACCGCAAGGATGGCCGTGATTTTCTTTTTCATGCTGTTCTCCCTCCCAATCTCAGCGCCACGCCCCGAAAAGGTGCGGCCTTTGCTGTTTCTTCCCCTATGATACCACAGCTGCGCCCGGTCCGCAAGAGAACGGAATTGCGGCGCGGTGTCCGGTCCGGTTGTTTACTTTTTCTGCCCTGCATGGTAAGATAACGGCGGTTTTTATGCAGAGGAGAGAGAATGTATGCCGGAGCTTGGAACAATCGCGCTTTTGCTGCTGGTCAGCGCGGGGGCGGCCTTTGTGCAGCGGGTCAGCGGCTTTGGACTCGGAATCGTGGCCATGCTGTTTTTCCCCTATTTCATGCCGTCCCAGGCGGCTTCGGCGGTGGCCGGGCTGATCTCCTGCGTCGGCTCCAGCTGCAACGCCCTGCGCTACCGGAGCCACGTGCGCTTCCGGCTCATTCTGCCGCTGCTCTGCGCGGCGCTGGTGGCCATCCCGCTGGCGGTGCACTTCTCCGCCGCCGCGCCGGAGGCGGTGCTCAAGCGGCTGCTCGGCGTGGTGCTCGTGCTTCTGAGCGTCTACTTCCTCTTTTTCAGCAAAAAAATCCACATGAAGCCTACGGCGTGGAACGGTGCGCTGGCCGGGTTCCTCGGCGGCACCCTCAGCGGCCTCTTTTCGACAGGCGGCCCCCCGGCGGTGCTCTATCTCATCCACGCCACGGAGGACAACCTCACCTACTTCGCCGCCGTTCAGGCCTATTTCGCCCTGACGAACATCTACTCCGCCGTGATGCGGGCCATCAACGGGATCCTCACCCGGGAGGTGCTGATGCTCGCCGCTCTGGGCATCCTCGGCTGGTGGGTGGGCGACCGCCTCGGCGCGAAGGTCTTCGACCGCCTGGACCCGGACCGGCTGCGGCGCATCATCTACATCGGCATGATCGTCAGCGGTGTGCTGATGCTGTTCTGAATCTCGGATTTCCGACTGTCTCCGGACAGCCGGAAATTTTTTTCAAAAAAGGCTTGACAAAACTGTATGATTGTATTATTGTATCAATTAGCTAATACAACAACACGGCAAAAGAACGGAGGCAGCGTATGGAGTGGCGCATTGACGGAAGCCGGCCGATCTGGCAGCAGCTGCAGGAGCAACTCACGCTTCGCATCATCACCGGCGAGTACCCGATGGGCAGCCGCCTGCCGTCGGTCCGGGACCTGGCGGCGGAGGCGGGGGTCAACCCCAACACGATGCAGCGGGCGCTCGGCGCGATGGAGGGAACAGGCCTGCTGGTGACGAACCGGACGGCGGGCCGCTATGTGACCGAGGACCGGGCGAGGCTGGATGCGATCCGGCTGACCCTGGCCCGGGACTGCATGGCGGAGTATCTGAACAAAATGAAGACCCTGGGCTATTCGGAGGAAGAGGCCAGGAACCTGCTTTTGGAGGAACAAGAAAATGGAAGATAAACTGATCGTTTGCAGCGGCGTGCAGAAGCGCTTCGGGAACCTTGAGGCCCTGCGCGGCGTGGACCTCACGGTGGGCCGCGGCCGCATCGTCGGCCTGCTGGGGCCCAACGGCAGCGGCAAGACCACGCTCATCAAGCTGCTCTGCGGCCTGCTCCAGCCTACGGCGGGCGAAATTCTCATCGACGGCGCGGCCCCGGGGCCCTACACCAAGTCGGTCATCAGCTACCTGCCGGACCGGATGTACTTCGCCGACTGGATGACCGTCAGCGACCTCATGGACTTTTTTGACGACTTCTACAAGGACTTCAACCGCCGGAAGGCCGAGGCCATGTGCGCGGCCCTGGGCATTCAGATGAATATGCGCATCAAGACGCTGTCCAAGGGCACGAAGGAAAAACTCCAGTTGACCCTGGTCATGAGCCGCAGCGCCCAGCTCTACCTGCTGGATGAGCCCATCGCGGGCGTGGACCCGGCGGCCCGGGACTTCATCCTGGACACGATCCTGCGCAACTACAACGAGCAGGGCACGGTCCTCATCTCGACCCACCTCATCTCCGACGTAGAGAAGGTGCTGGACGAGGTGATCTTCCTGAAGGACGGTGAGGTGGTCCGCCAGGACAGCGTGGACCACATCCGGGAGACCGAGGGCAAGTCGGTGGATACGCTGTTCCGCGAGGTGTTCCGCACGCGGCCCTACGGCGTGCTGGACCCGGAGCGGGACGGGATGGACGGCAAGATCGAGGGAGGAAACGAACAATGACAGGGAAACTGATGAAATATGAGCTGCGCTCCATGCTGCGCACGTTCCTGCCCCTGTGGGGCGTGCTGCTGGTGGTGGCGTTCCTGAACCGCTTTACGCTCCAGGCCGGGAACTTTGCCAGGGCCCTGCACGGTGTGCCCGCCACGCTGCTGATGGTCATCTACGTCATCGGCATCATGGCCATCGCCGTGGTGGCCTTCGTGTTCATGATCCAGCGCTTTTACAACGGTCTGCTGAAGGACGAGGGCTACCTCATGTTTACCCTGCCGGTGAAGACGAGCCAGCTCATCTGGGCCAAGTGCCTCAGCGCCGCCATCCTCGTGTTTGCCACAAGCCTCGTCTGCGTCCTCTCCGTCTTCCTGATGGTGCTGAACAGCGACGTGATCCGGGAGCTGAGCCGTGACATTACGGAGATTGCGCGCAATCTGCCGGAGTACCGGGAAATCACGAGCCTCGGAGCACAGTTCATTCTGCTTGGGTTGGTGTCGAGCTTCGTATCCGCCATTGCCTTCATCATGCAGGCCTACCTCGCCATGGCCTTGGGCCAGCTGGCGAACAAGCACCGTGCGGCCTGGTCCGTGCTGGCCTTCGTGGGCATCTCTGTGGTGCTGAGCACGCTGGGCATCACGTCACTTGCCAACAACTTCTTCGGCGCGCTGAGCAGTCCGGCGCTGGAGAGCATGACCCGCTCTCGGCTCCTGTGGGCAGTCTTTGGCAGCGTTATCGTGACGCAGCTCGTCGAGACCGCCATCTTCTACTTCCCGGCGGAATGGATCCTCCGGAAGAGGCTGAACCTCGAATAAGCGCGAAGCGCCCCCGGACAAAACGGTCCGGGGGCGCAGTTTTTTTCATTCGCCGGTGAAGGTCTTGCAGAAGGGGGCGAGGGTGCAGCGCCCGCAGTCCGGCTTCCGGGCGTCGCAGACGGCGCGGCCATGGAGCACGAGACGGTGGCAGAAGTCGGAGCTCTCCTCGGGAGGTAAAATTTTCCAGAGCTGCTGCTCCACCTTGGCGGGGTCCTTGCCTGTGGTCAGGCCCAGACGGCCGCAGATGCGGATGCAGTGGGTGTCGCAGACCACGGCGGGCCGCCCGTAGAGGTCGCCCAGCAGGAGATTCGCCGTCTTGCGCCCCACGCCGGGCAGGCGCAGCAGGGCCTCCATGGAGTCCGGGACCCGGCCGCCATACTCGTCCCGGAGCATCCGGCAGGCGAGGACAATGTCCTGGGCTTTGTGGCGGTAGAAGCCGCAGGAGCGGACGTAGTCCTCCACCTCGGCGACGTCGGCCCCGGCGAAGGCGTCGAGGGTGGGGAAGCGGGCAAAGAGGGCAGGCGTCACCAGGTTGACCCGGGCGTCGGTACACTGAGCCGAGAGCCGCACGGAGATCATCAGCTCATAATCCTTATCGTAGTGCAGGGCGCAGAGGGCCTTGGGGTAGGCGGCCTTGAGGGCGGCGACGACGCCCGCGACGCGCTGGGCAGTATCCATGGGAATTCCTCCTTTTGCCCCAGTATAGCACAAAAAGCGCCCGTTGAAAAGCCGGGAAAAACCGCCTTGCAGCATCGGGCCGCAGGCGGTATAATAGAGGCAATGTGAAGGAAAAAGGAGGCGAGGCGGTATGTACCGACCGCTGGCGGACGAGCTGCGTCCGGAATGCCTGGACGACGTCTTCGGCCAGGAGCACATCCTGGGCAAGGGCGCGCTGCTGCGCCGGATCATCGAGTCCGGCAATATCCCGAATATGATTTTCTACGGCCCCTCCGGCGTGGGCAAGACCACCGTGGCGAACATCATCGCCAAGCGGACCCACCGGAAGCTGTGCCGCCTCAACGCCACCACGGCGTCCTCCGGCGACATCAAGGAGATCGTGTCCCAGCTCGACACGTTCCTGGCCCCGGACGGCGTGCTGCTCTACCTGGACGAGATCCAGTATTTCAACAAGCGGCAGCAGCAGTCCCTGCTGGAGCACATCGAGAACGGAAAGATCACCCTCATCGCCTCCACGACGGAGAATCCCTATTTCTACATTTATAATGCGATCCTGAGCCGGTCCACGGTCTTCGAGTTCAAGCCCATTACCCCGGAGGCGGCGGAGCGGGCGGCGGAGCGGGCCGTGCGCTACATGGCGGAGAAGACGCAGCTCCGGCCCGAGCCGGAGCCGGGCGTGCTCCGGAGCATCGCCCGCAGCTGCGGCGGCGACCTCCGGAAGGTGGCCAACACCGTAGAGCTGCTGTTCGCCGCCTCCCGGATAGAAAACGGCGTCATCCGCCTCACCATGGAGGACGCCGAGGCCGTGGCTCAGAAGTCCTCCATGCGTTATGACCGGGAGGGGGATCAGCACTTTGATGTGGTCTCGGCGCTGATGAAGTCCCTCCGCGGCTCGGACCCGGATGCGGCGCTGCACTACCTGGCCCGGCTGCTGGAGGCCGGGGACCTCAGCGGCGCGTGCCGCCGCATTCTCTGCTCCGCCAGCGAGGATATCGGTCTCGCCTATCCCCAGGCCATGCCCATCGTCAAGGCCTGCGTGGACACGGCGCTCCAGCTGGGGATGCCTGAGGCGCGGCTGCCCCTGGCCGAAGCCTGCATCCTGCTGGCCACCGCGCCGAAGTCCAACTCCGTCGTGATGGCCATCGACGCGGCGGCGGCGGACGTCCGGGCCGGTGTCACGGGCCTCATTCCCCGGGAAATGCAGAACGTCCACGCCGACGGCACGGGCTTTGAACGAGAGCAGGGTTACCGTTATCCTCATAATTTCCCGGGCCACTGGGTGCGGCAGCAGTACCTGCCCGACGAGCTGAAGGACCGGCATTACTACGCCTACGGCGACAACAAGACGGAGCAGGCCGCGAAGCGCTACTGGGACGCCATCAAGCAGCCCGCGGACTAGAGGATGGGCGTGCCGCCGCAGCGGCGGAGCGTCTCCTGGACATAGTGCTGGTTCCCCGGCGTCACAAGCACTGTGACGACGGCGCGGTGCGGGTCCGGGACCATCACGGAATTTTCCATGGCCCCGGGCAGGCCGTTGCCCGGGCAGAGACCGGGGACAGGCGGCGCCGCGGGACGCTGGGCGTTCAGCGCGGCCCGGCAGCCGCCGGAGCGGAGCAGGGAAAAGGCTTCCCGGGCGGCGCTCCGGTCGGAAAATGAAGCGGAAAGCGTATAGGTCATGCAAAAAGCCCCCTTTCTTTGGGGAGTATGCCCGGATGCGGGCGGAATATGCGGAGGAGCGTATGGACGTTCGGTTGCAGGATATCCTGGTTATGAAGAAGCCGCACCCCTGCGGCAGCGACCGCTGGCTGGTGCTGCGCACCGGCATGGACTTCCGGCTTCGCTGCTGCGGCTGCGGACACGAGGTGCTGCTGCCGCGGAGCAAGGCGGAGAAGAGCATCAAAAAAATCGTGCGGGACGAATGACCGCAAGTTTCCCGGAAAACCAAGGTCCTGCCCCAGCAAAGGGCGGGGAAGCACGGCGCGGCGGCGCGAATCCGCCCGGCTCGCCGCGCACCGGCACGAGAACCGGCCGCGATCCGATTCAGGATTGCGACCGGTTTTTTGGCGCGTACAGGCTAGGATAGGCCCAGGACAACGGGGGAGGCGAGGCGATGACGGTCTGGGCGGAGGGCGTGTTCCTCCTGAATGCGGGGCTGGACCTCGGGCTGCTGGCCGGGGCGGCGCGGCTGCTGGGGCGGCCTCTCCGGCGGCGGCTGCTCCTGGCGGCGGTGCTGGGCGGAGCGCTGGCGCTGCTGGCCCTGCTGCCGGTCCCGGCGCTGTCCGGTCTGCCGGGGCGGACGCTGGGGCTTGTGCTGCTGACGGCCTGCGCCTATGGCGTCTCGCTCGACGCGATGCGGCAGGGGGTGCTGTTCCTCGGCCTGTCCCTGGCGCTCTGCGGGGTCCAGGCGGCGCTGGCGGAGCTGTTCGCCTGGGGCGCGGTGCTGTTCCGGGGCGGGGTACTGCTGCCCGTGTCCTGGCGGAGCCTTGCCGTGTCGGCAGCGCTGCTCTACGGGGCCTGCGCCGCCCTCAGCGGGGCGGTCCGGGAGAGAAAGCGGCTCCTGCTGCGGACCCAGGCCACGGCGGCGGGCCGGACCGTCAGCTTCCGCAGCCTCGCGGACACGGGCAGCTTTCTGCGGGACCCGCTGACGGGGCGGCCCGTGCTGCTGGCGGATGCCGGGGTGGCGGCGCAGCTGCTGGACCTCGGGCCGGAGGCGCTCCGCCGTCCGGCGGAGACGCTGCCCGCCCTGGCACGGACGCGGCCGGAGCTGCAGCCCCGGCTCATCCCCTTCTGCACCGTTGGGACGGAGCGCGGGCTGCTGCTTGGCGTCCGGTGCCAGGAGCTGCTGGTGGGCCGGGAGCGGCGCAGCGGCGGGATTTTGGCCTTTGCGCCCGGCGAGGTGTCGGAGGATGGAAGCTATCACGGACTGACAGGAGGATAATATGATTCTGGAACGGCTGAAAGCATGGGTGCTGCGCCGCCTGACCGGGCGGCCGGAGCGGGTCTATTACATCGGGGGCAGCGACGTCCTGCCGCCGCCGCTCTCCCGGGAGGAGGAGGCCGCGGCGCTCGCGGAGCTGGCCGCGGGCTGTGAAGCGGCCAAGGCGCGGCTCATCGAGCGGAACCTCCGCCTTGTGGTCTACATCGCCCGGCGCTTCGAGAACACGGGCGTCGGTATTGAGGACCTCATCTCCATCGGCACCATCGGCCTCATCAAGGCCATCGGGACGTTCCGCACGGACCGCAACATCAAGCTCGCCACCTATTCTTCCCGGTGCATCGAGAACGAGATCCTCATGCACCTCCGGAAAATTTCGAACCAGAAGGCGGAGGTCTCCCTGGATGAGCCCATCAATACGGACTGGGACGGCAACGAGCTGCTGCTCTCGGACATCCTCGGCACCGAGGGCGACACGGTCATGCGCCCGCTGGAGGAGGATGTGGAGCGCAAGGTGCTGCGGGACGCGCTGGGGCGGCTGCCGGAGCGGGAAAAGCGCATCGTCTTCATGCGCTTCGGTCTCGGCGGACGGCGGGAGCGGACCCAGAAGGAGGTGGCGGACCTCATGGGCATCTCCCAATCCTATATTTCACGGCTCGAAAAGCGGATCATGCAGCGCCTCCGCCGGGAGATCGGAAAGGAGATCTGCTGCTGAAGAAAAATATTGTTGTGTTTCTTGAAAATAAGTGATACAATACCTCAGAAGAAATGCGAACAACAGGAGTTGAACCACATTGCAGCAAAAAGAGATTTCGAAGTCTGTGCTGAAGCGCCTGCCCGTTTATCTGTCCTATTTGAAGGCGCAGACGGACGGTCCTGCAAATATTTCCGCCACGGCCCTGGCCACGGCGCTGAATCTGGGCGAGGTCCAGGTGCGCAAGGATCTGGCCATGGTCTCCGACGGCGGCCGTCCCAAGATCGGCTATAACCGCATCGGCCTCATCGACGACATCGAGCAGTTCCTCGGCTATGACAACACCAACGACGCCGTCATCGTCGGCGCCGGCGGTCTCGGCGGCGCGCTGATGGGCTACACGGGCTTTGCGGAGTACGGCCTGAACATCGTCGCGGCCTTCGACGTGAATCCAGACCTCGTCGGCAAGGTCAAGAGCGGCAAGCGCATCTACCCCCTGGAGGACCTGCCCCAGTTCTGTGTGGAGCATAAAATCCTGATGGGCATCATCACGGTCCCGGCGGAGCACGCCCAGGCGGTCTGCAACATGCTCATCGACAGCGGCATCCTCGCCATCTGGAACTTCGCCCCGGTCCACCTGGACGTCCCGGTGGGCATCCTCGTGCAGAATGAGAACATGGCCACATCCCTGGCCGTGCTTTCCAAGCACCTCTCCGTCCAGATCGGTACGCTGTAAACCGGCGAAATTCCCGCTTGCAAAACCGCCGGATATCCGCTATAATGAGACACGGCCCAGAAGCCGATAAGCCGGTGTGTTGGAATTGGCAGACGAGGCGGACTC
This sequence comes from uncultured Clostridia bacterium, assembly GCA_938049125.1. Taxonomy (GTDB): domain Bacteria; phylum Bacillota; class Clostridia; order Oscillospirales; family Oscillospiraceae; genus RGIG3159. The sequence goes on along the minus strand of CALICR010000071.1, from coordinate 20 downwards.
AAAATCCGTTGGGCTAATAA
>CALICR010000070.1 GCA_938049125.1 uncultured Clostridia bacterium | reverse complement strand
GCGCTATGAGCTGTGCCGCAGCGTCCACGCCGAGGCCAACGCCATCATCTCCGCCGCCCGGAAGGAGACCCTGGGCGGGACGCTCTACCTCGTAGGCCGGGACGTGGAGACCGGCACGCTCCATCCGGACCCCCAGCCCTGCGCCATGTGCCGCAAGCTCATCCTCAACGCGGGCCTCGACAAGGTGGTCATGCGCAACACGGAGACGGGCTACACCGTGGCCCACGTCGAGGACTGGATCCGCTGCGACGATTCCATCCTCGGGCCGGATTTCACGCTGGAGGACTGAGGCCGTGGAGGACGCGCTGCGGCTGGACGAGCTGCTGCGGGGCACGGGCCGCTGGACCCGGCGGGAGGCCTTCGCCCTGCTGGCGGCGGGCCGCGTCACCCTGGACGGGCAGAGCGTCACGGCCCCATCTCTGCGCTGCGCCGCCGGGGCGGACGTGCGGGTGGACGGCGAGGCGGTCCGGCCGGAGCCGCCGCTCTGCCTCATGCTCCACAAGCCCGCGGGCTATCTCACGGCCACGGTGTCGGACCGGGAGCCGCCGGTGACGGATCTGCTGCCGCCGGAGCTGCGGCACCTCTTCCCCGTCGGGCGGCTGGACCTCGACACCGAGGGCCTGCTGCTGCTGACGAACGACGGCGTGCTCTGCCACCGCATCATCATGCCCGGCAGCGGCGTCGTGAAGGAGTATTACGCCGAGGTGACGGGCCGGTTCCGGCCCGATACGGAGGCCCGCTTCCGGGAGGGCATCACCGTGGACAACCACCTCCGCTGCCTTCCCGCCCGCATTGAGATTGCGCCGGATGGCGCGTCTGCCCGCATCTTCGTCTCCGAGGGGAAGCGGCACCAGGTCAAGCGCATGGTCGCCGCCGCGGGCGCGCGGGTGCGCCGCCTCAAGCGCCTCGCCATCGGCGGGCTGCGCCTGGACCCGGCCCTGGCCCCGGGCGAATATCGCCCGCTCACGCAGGAGGAGCTGGCGCTGCTCTTTCAGCCGGTCCCGGACAGCAAAACGCCCTGATCTTCCGATCAGGGCGTTTTTGTTATGCCTGCGGGGCTGGCCTGCGGCTGCGGGCGAGCAGGCCGATGACGAGGCCCGCGAAGGCCGGGATGAGCCAGCCGAGGCCGATGGAATAGAAGGGATACCAGCCGCCGACCCAGGCCACGAAGCTCTGGACGCCGGGGATGCCGCTGACGCGCAGCAAATCCAGCACGGCGGCGATGAGCGTGAAGCCCATGACCCAGCGGAAGACGCCGCGGTCGTAACCGAAAAAGCGGCCGAAGAGGCTCAGCAGGATCAGCGAGATGGACAGCGGATAGAGGAAGTAGAGCACCGGCGCGGAGAACTGGATAATCTTCGAGAGGCCGATGTTGGAGACCAGCAGGGAGAAGAGGCTCAGGGCAACGGCATAGCCCCTGTAGCTGAGCAGCTTCGGGAACAGGGCGGAGAAGGTTTCGGAGCAGGAGGTGACGAGGCCCACCGCCGTCTTGAGGCAGCAGAACGTCACGGTCAGGGCCAGCAGGATGCTGCCCGCGGTGCCGAAATAGTGGCGCGCGATGATGGCGAAGGCGTCGCCGCCGGTGAAGCCGGGGGTTTGCAGCTCCTCGGCGTAGAGGCCGTAGCTCTGCGCGCCCACCAGGGCGATGAGGATGTAGATGAGGGCCATAAGCGCCATGCTGAGCACGCCGGAGCCGACGGTGTTCCGGGCGATGTCCGCCGGGTCCTTCACGTCCAGCTGGCGGATCGTCGTGATGACGATGATGCCGAAGGCAAGGGACGCCAGGGCGTCCAGGGTATCGTAGCCCTGGAGGAACCCGCCGAAGAAGGCGTTTTCCGCATAGGTACCGGTGACGGGCACGCTGCCGACGCTCTGGACGGGCCGCACCAGGGCCGTCACGATGAGCACGCCGAGAAACACGAGGAAGATGGGATTGAGCCAGCGGCCCACGGAGTCCATGATCTTATTGGGCCGCAGTGAGAAGAACAGGACCGCGGCGAAGAAAACTGCGGTAAAAATGGCCTGCACCAGCACGGTGGAGCCGCCCTTGACCATGGGTGCGATGCCGACGGTGAAGGAGGTGGCAGCGCAGCGCGGGATGGCAAACAGGGGGCCGATGGTCAGGTAGAGGGCGCAGGTGAAGAAATAGGCGAAGGGCTTCGAGACGCGGCTCGCCATGTGCATGAGGCCTTCGCTGCGGGAAATACCCATGGCGAGAACGCCGAGCAGTGGAATGCCGACGGCCGTTACCAGCATACCGGCCATGGCAGACATGGCCGAGGCGCCGGACTGGGCACCGAGCAGCAGCGGGAAGATCAGGTTCCCCGCGCCGAAAAACAGGCCGAACAGCATGGAGGCGATCAGGATATGCTCACGGGTATTTAGTTTTTTTCGCATTGGTTCATTCTCTCCTTAATATTCCAAAAACAGGTGTTTTTTCTCCTTCGGGCACGCGCCCGAAATGGTCTTAACATACAGGGCTTACAGGGACTCCAGCTCCGCCAGCCAGAGCGTGGCCGCCGCGTCCGAGGGCATCCGCCAGTCGCCCCGGGGCGACAGGGACGCGGAGCCGACCTTCGGGCCATCGGGCAGGCAGGAGCGCTTATACTGCTGCTGGAAAAAGCGGCGGACGAAGGTCTTGAGCCACTTCAGGATGACGGCGTCCTCGTAGTCGCCGCCGAAGGCGTACCGCGCCAGGCGGTAGATCTTCGCCGGGGAGAAGCCGAAGCGCAGCAGGTGGTAGAGGAAAAAGTCGTGCAGCTCGTAGGGGCCGACCAGGTCCTCGGTCTTCTGGCTGATGGTATCCGCCTCATCTGCGGGCAGCAGCTCCGGTGAGACCGGCGTGTCCAGAATGTCCAGCAGGACGTCCGCCAGCGCGCCGCCGGCGCGGCCCTCCTCATAGCGGACGATGTAGCGCACCAGCGTCTTGGGCACCGAGGCGTTGACGCCGTACATGGACATATGGTCGCCGTTGTAGGTGGCCCAGCCCAGGGCCAGCTCCGAGAGGTCGCCGGTGCCCACCACGAGGCCGCCCGCCTGATTGGCGAGGTCCATGATGACCTGGGTGCGCTCCCGGGCCTGAGAATTCTCATAGGTCACATCCCGGACCGCCGGGTCGTGGCCGATGTCGCGGAAGTGGAGGCTGACGGCGTCGCCGATGGGCACCGTGCGCAGCGTGACACCCAGGAGGGCGCAGAGCTGCTCCGCGTTGCTCTTCGTGCGGCCCGTGGTGCCGAAGCCGGGCATGGTGACAGCCAGGATGTCGCTGCGCGGCCGGTCCATGAGGTCGAAGGCCCGGACCATGACCAGCAGCGCCAGGCAGCTGTCGAGGCCGCCGGAGATGCCGACGACAGCGGTCTTCGCGTGGGCGTGGACCATGCGGCGCTGGAGGCCCCGGGCCTGGATCTGCAGAATGGCCTCGGCGCGGGCCGCCAGCTGGTCGTCCGCCGCGGGGACAAAGGGGTTCTTGGCCACGAAGCGGGTCAATTCGGTCTCCCGCAGCATCTGGTCGAAGACGACGGTGCGGCAGGCCTCGGCCCCGCAGAGGGTGAAGGTGGTCTCCCGGTGACGCTCGCCGGTGAGGCGGGAGATGTCCAGCTCCGTGATGAGCAGGGTTTTCTCGCCGAAGGGCGGATTCTCCGCCAGCAGCGTGCCGTTCTCGGCGATGAGGTGGTGCTGGGAGTAGACGACGTCCTGAGTGGACTCCCAGGGACCGGCGCTGCAATAGACATAGCCGCAGAGGAGCCGGGCCGACGTGGCCTGCACCAGCATCCTGCGGTACTCCGCCTTGCCGATGATCTCATCCGAGGCCGAGGGATTGGCGATGACCGTCGCGCCGCATCGGGCCAGGAACTCGCTGGGCGGGCAGGGCGCCCAGAGGTCCTCGCACAGCTCGATGCCGACGGCGAAGGAATCCATGGTACGGTGCCGGAGCAGCAGCTTCGTGCCGAAGGGCACGGCGCGGCCCCGGAAGGCTACCTCGCCGGGTGCTGCCTCCGTGCCGGAGGTGAACTGGCGCAGCTCGTAGAACTCGCCGTAGTTCGGCAGGTACGTCTTGGGCACAAAGGCCAGCACCTCGCCGTCCAGGACGGCGGCGGCACAGTTATAGAGCTTGCCCCGGACCCGGAGCGGCAGTCCTACAATGACCAGCGGGTACTTCCCGCAGGTGAATTCCGCGATCTCCTCCAGCGCCGCCAGTGCGCCGCGCTGGAGCGTCTCCGAGTAAAAGAGGTCGCCGCAGGAATAGCCGGTGATCGCAAGCTCCGGCAGGACCAGCAGGTTCACCCCGGAGATCGGAAGAGCACACGTCTGAA